>CAZQIK010000375.1:0-2825 GCA_964593085.1 uncultured Spirochaeta sp. | reverse complement strand
CCTGGATCTTTGACGACCTCTCCCCGCTCGAGTGAGGGCGAGGCCGAGGCGCCTTGGGTAAAAAAAGCACCGGTGCCCAGCACAACCAGTCCAAGGACCGAGAGTGCGTTCACGCGCTCGCCCGCGACAGCGAGCGCGGTTACCAACAACGGCAAGGCGACGTAGGAGACGTCGTAACTAGCCGCCATAATTGCTACTCGGCAGCTGCGTATATATGACCACTGAATCATGCCGAATGCTCCGGCGGCGCCCAGGAAACTTACTACAAATATCCACCAGTCGGGGCCAGCGCCGGGTAGGAACGAGGCGGCCCCATCTACCGACTGTGACACCCCTTTGAGAACGGCTTCCATGGCGGCAAGTCCGCCGCCGAGCAGACCAAACATAAGCTCCTGCGCCGGTATGGGGGCTCCCCGCATGAGACGCGCTAGTGCCGGTGCGGCCAGGGCCCACGCCCCGGCAATGACAAGCACCGTGGTGCGGTTTGCCAAGAACAGGGGTGACGCCGGAGAGGTTATGCGTGCCGCCCCAATAAGCAGCGTGCCCACGACAACAATCAGCGCTCCGGTTATGCGCCTCCGGTCCAGGTGTTCGCCCAGAATGAGCCGCGAAAAGACCAGCAATGAAACCAGTCCTAACCCGTACATCGATGTGTAATACACTGTTGGTGCAAAGCGGTTTGCAATAATCACCCACAACGGGTTGGTAAAGTTCATAAGAATGCCCGCGATGTAGATGCTGCGGCCTCTACCCGCCAAAGCTGGTGCTGCGTTTGGTGCGTTTGCCACACGTGCTGCCAGCGGCGCCGCCAGCGCCTTACCATCACGCATGCGCATAATTCCAAGCTTCATTATTCCCTTGGACAGATGTATCACCGAGGTCCCGATAACTCCGACGACTATGGCTACACCAATGCCGAAGGCTGGGCTTGTCGTCAGCATCTAAACTCTCCTGGGTTGGCTACCATCTGAAGGCGCCTGGGTTGGTTGAGACATACGGTTCAATAAAGCGCGCGTAGGTTTTTGGGGCGATGTTGTCGAGCGGCACCAAGATCGCGATCTCGCGCACGCCCCCGAAGTCGGCATCTACGGACGTATCGAATACGGTAAATCCGGGGCCAGCTTTGAGGTATGAAATCAGAATGGGGGGCACCTGCCAACCCTCCTGCGAGGCGCGCTCGACAAGGGCGTCAAAGGTTGCTGGAATGTCCTCGGGGCGGTTCACAAGCGGCCGCCGCAGTTGTGGCTTGGCAACTACACGGGCCGCTGTGTCGCCATGATGCGTATAGAGGTAGCTCAACAGTGTGTCGAGTTGCTCCTCTGAGATATCGTCATACACCGAGACATTGCCGAAGAAGCCGTGGAGCTCAGACAGCTCACGGCAAAAGGCTCCAAGACCGCTCCAGATTGAGAACAATCCCTGTAGTGCCCTGCGCGCACCGCTGTTCACAACCGATCTGCCCAGCTCAATGAGGTGCGGCAGCTTCTGCTCGCGAAACTCTGGGCTAAACTCAAACAGGCCGGATGTACGAAGCGCTCCAACGCCGCCGGTGCGGAGTGCGTAGCCTCCGTGCTGTGCCCGGTACATTGCTACCAGTTCACCTTCCTGTCTGTCAAAGGAAACAATCTGCCTATACCTTGGTTCCTCAAGATCAAGGCGGTCAAGGTCTCTGGTAAGGTTACGCCCTGCGCCCATGCGGCGATACTCCATCTCGCGAATGCGCCCAATCTGATTGAGTGTCTCCGGCGCTTGGGGCCCGTCAAAGAGGTGTATCTCCAGATCTTTAAAGCGGGTAATGAAGGTTGTGTCGTTGAGTTCTGCTCGCAGGATCTCGGGTGAGGAGGGTTCGGCAATTGGGGTCATCGGTGTCTTCATGGTCGCGGGACTCCTGCTTGGGGTGGGCTTGCGTAGGAATTTTCAGCTGGTGCCAAAGCCGCAACTTCTCTTTGGAGGGCCAGGGCATACCTGGCATCGGTTTCCAAGTTGTGCGATGTTGGGTGTCGCGGCGGGCCAATGCGTACCTGTATACATTCTCCGCGGCGGTGAAACAACTCATCTGGAAGCAAAAGCATCTCCAGGTTCACGCGTATTCCGAGCAGACGCCGGAGCTTGTGTACGGCGTAGAACCTGCGAGTGTTGCGGCCACTGACCCAGACCGGACAGATCTGCCGGTTGCTGCGCCGAGCATGGGTAACAAAGCTCTTGACCCATGGGTACTCATGCAGATGCTTTCCGCGCATCCGGGCCGTTCGTCCCGCTGGAAAGACCAGCACCGTTTCATCTCCCTCAAAAGCCCCGGCAAACGGCCCACCGGCACCAGCGTTTCCACGGTAGCGGTCCAGGCCTACAACGTGCGGCCTGAGGGCTGGCACCTCGGCAAGGACCTCATTTGCAGGCAGTTTCAGCGACCCCGTAGCCCGCAAAAGGGTTGCTATGAGGACGAACCCCTCTACTCCGCCGGTTGGGTGGTTTGCGGCGATTACCAAGCGCGGGGTTTGGCGCAGATACTCAAGCCCCTCGACCTCAACTCGAATGCCAAGTCTGCGGAGCACTCCCTCGCTAAAACCAGCAGCATTGCTACCGGAAAGTTGTGAGATAGCCCGGTTAATGCGGCGCTCATGCATGAGTGCGCGTAACAGGTGGAAGCTCCCCGAGGGAAAACGTCGTGTCATTGCAGGGGCTCGTTCAGAGAAAAAGCGCTGTAGATCAAAGACGCGTGCCATCAACACCCCACTTGTATCTGCAATAATAATGCAGCTGCCGGGCATTATCAACTCGGCTGGACATTCGGCCCCGGGACTCGCTACCATGGCCGACATGGAAGC
>CAZQIK010000374.1:0-2830 GCA_964593085.1 uncultured Spirochaeta sp. | reverse complement strand
GTGTGACAAAAAGTACAGTGCCTATCTGCGCGAACGAGGTGAGTCCTAAAAGAGGCTGCGGGGCAGGGCGTCTTTAGCTCTGCGCTCAGCCTCTTCGCGAGCGGCTTTTTGGGCCTCACGGCGTTGTTGTTCGGCTGCTGCTTCGGTCTCACGGCGACGCCGCTCGGCGTCGGCCTCAATGCGGGCCTGCTCCTCGGCGGCTCGTTGTTCGGCTTCTGCGCGTGCGGCATCAGCCTCGGCTCGCGCACGCTGCTCGGCCTGTCGACGGGCCTGGTCCAGTTCTGCCTGATAGGCAGAAAGTTGATCCTCAATTCGCGCGCGCTGTTGCTCAGCCTGCTGCCGGTAGCGCATCACTTCCTCGTTGTATTCAGCAATCTCGTCCTGCAGCGAGCCAAACTGGTCCAAGTAGGGTCCAAAAGCAAGCAGTTCCGTTTCAATACGCGTCTCAAGCTCGCTGCGGATTTGCTGTTCGTACTCTCCTATGCGTGCCTCGGCAAGGTCTCTTGCGCGGTCACGCAAGAGCGCTTCCAGGTCACTACGTACGCTGAGTGAAGGGGCACGGTCGGGGTGGAAAGCAAACTCCGCCTGTAGTTGCGTGGCCCCGGCCTCCTGAAGCACATCAACCAGAAGCTGGCCAAGGTCGCCCGCGCTGGCTGTGGCGCGTACATCTATGTCTTGGAGGTCAAGACTCAGTGACCCCCGGGTCCAGTTTTCACTGTCGACTCTCAGGTCAAGCGCCCAGGAAGACAAGGCTGAAAGACTTTCTACGCCCATTGCGGCAGGCAGATTTGGTGTGGTGTAGGGGTATCCGTCCAGCTCAAGCTCAAGTGCGGCAGGTATTTCGGCGTTGCTTCTGAGGTCCAGTTCCGTGTCGAGTGCCAACCGGCGGTCTTCCCGTATTCTTGTAAACGAAAGCGTAGTAGGTTCATCCGTAAGATCCGGATTGCTTGATACCGTCTGAAGAAAGCCTTCATACCGTTCCTCACCGTCTGAGCCTAAATCACGAACGCCGGAGAGCTCGGCCAGCATAAGGAGGTAGCGGGGAAACTCAGCCGTTGGATAGGTGACTATGCGTCCGCTGCGGCGAGGTCCGGCTGCGGCAGAGCGTGAAGCTGCCAACGCCTGCAGCCGCTTGAGTTGCGAGCGGCCGTCCTCAACGCGTACGCGAATCTCCAAGAGCTGTTCGACAAGCTCCGGCCCAAGCAAAGCAACCGCGAGTCCAGCACCGGCCTCAGAGGGCGAGGGCAAGAGAGACAATAGATACGCCATATCTGCATCTATGGTTGTAGACAGCGCCGAGACGTCATTCCATAATCGATCTCCCTCGGCCTGAATTTGGGAGCTCAGATTTGATAACTCTTGAGCCGTCGACTCGATCTGCTCAACGCCTGAGATTACTTCGTTGTAGGTTTCGCGAGCCTGGCCGACGGTGTTTAACTCTTCTGGGCGGATCTCACGGAGTGACTGCGAAAGCGTTTGTAGTTCGCGCACCGCCGCCTCATACTCGTCAACTTGGCCTTCCCAGTACTGTATGCGTTGTTCGAACTCAGCCACCCCGGCTTCTATCGCTGCAATAGTCTCAAGCGATTCAAATTGGTCTTCTACGAACTGGGTGACATCGATCTCAGTTAGTCCCAGAGAGTCTAAGCTTGGTAGGGCAGGCAGTAGGTCTGCAGCGCCACCAGTGGTGGTAAGCGTCATAGGGCCTCTCCGGCCCGGCGGGAGCTCGGCTGAGCTGCTTCGTTCGGTTCCAAAACGCATCTCCGAAATTCCGAACTCTTCAACTACCAAGCGTCGCCTTAAAAGCTCTCGTAGTGAGATGTCCAACCGGGAGGGGCCAAGTTCAAAAAGGTTCTGCATCGGCGTGCGTCGATCCCCTACACGCACAAGATCAAACTCTATTGCGGGGCCAAGCAGTTTTACCTCAAGCCCTATGACCTCGGAGCGCGCCTGAAAGACCTCTTCCAAACCACGTTCGAGAGCTGCCTGAACAAGCCGATCTCGAAATACAAAGTTAAACACGAGCACCGCTGCAACAACAAGAATGAGCAGAGAGATCTTAACCGGGTGAAAAAACCCCCGAGCAGCGCGCATACTTTTTGCGAGTTTGCGTAGCCTCTTAGTCTCCTCCTGACTCAGATCTGCCCGTAACTGAATTGTGCCCTGCGACTCGCCCGGCTCGTAAAGCCCCTGAATAAAGCCTTGTTCGGATGGTAAGTACACACGGCGCAACACGCGACGCTGCAGTTGTTCTTGGGTGCGAATCTTACGAAAGATAACCGGAATCTTAGGTTTAATTGTTTGTGCCATGATACATCTCCGGCTTTTTTAGCGAAACTGAGCGCCGACGCTGTGGAGCCGCCGCACTGTGTTGGTAATTTTTCCGACTATGGGAAGTTTCGAAAACGCTTTGACTGCTGGATGGTGGGCAATGCGTTCATGCAGATGTTTGCGATACGCAGTCACTAAGATGCGGCTAAGGATGTACATTACCGGCCAAGCCAGGATGCCAAGCACCAGGCCGCCCGCTATGAGGGTATCGTTGTAGCCGGTCAGCGGAATGAGAGCGGTGTTGTACCATGCTGCAAAGACCGGGTAGAGAGCCTCGTGAGTCAGAACGAAATACCCAATCTGGTCGATATAGGGGTCAAGTGCCGTCACGGCTAAAGAGAACAGCGGAATAAGCAACAACTCAATGCCAAGGTTAAGCTTCAGAAAAAAGGTCAGTGCAAGCAAGCCAAACCATGCTGGATTTCCGCCAGGCATGAGAGCAAGAATGAAGGCAAAGGCTACGGCTGTTGCGATCTCGCCTGGTTTTCTGTTTGCGGCA
>CAZQIK010000373.1:0-2832 GCA_964593085.1 uncultured Spirochaeta sp. | reverse complement strand
CCTCACCAACAGGTTTGAAGATACCGGAATCTACCGCAAGCTGACTTCCCACCTCAAAGAGCTGCACCAGGTGCGGGGCGTCTCCCTGACGGGCGGCAAGCGTCGCGGCCTGCAAGGTTTCGCGGTACGAGCCTTTGCGCTCGGTGACTACGTTGAAATCGGGATTCATCTCGCTCCATTCGGCTGCGCGATCCTCAATCCAGCCGGAACGGGGGGCGTCGCTAAAAGCATGCCAGAACTGAATCTCGGTGGGTTCTTGAGCCACCGGCTCTTCGTCCGCAGTTTCTGGTTGACACGCCACAAATACCGACAAGGTCAGTAGCAACACGGCCAGGGCCGTCAGCGCCTTTCTCATATCTTTCAAATTCATGTCCACTCCTTTTCGAAAAAATCTGTATCCGCGCAGTGGACAACTATAGTGTTAGAGTTCAATGTGGCATGCATGAAAAATCTGTTAAGAACGGCTTAGGGCTCGAGTAAACCAGTGCGCCAGTGCTCAGGGAATGCTGAGGGACCGGCGTTTAGGCCAAGCAGCGCACCCAGTACGGCTCCGCGGTGGCAGTTGTCGCCGCCCGCCATTGTGTTGGCAATAAGCGCCTCCTTTGCATCCGCCGCGTAGCGCAGCGCAAGATAAAAGGTTGCTGGCAGTGAGTCCTCGAGATAGCACGCGGTGCTGTACAGCCTTCCCAGTACCATCTCCGGTGGTAGCTCCGCTTGCCTCATTAATGGGCCCTGCAAAAAGGGCAGATCCTGCCGGGTAAGGTGCGCGCTCAGTGAATCGGTGAGCGGAACACCCTCCCATAGCTCGGCGGCAAGCGTTAGGAGCGTACCGGCGCCGCTGGCAACAAGCGGCCCGGCATGTGTGAGTGCAACATGGGAGAGCACCGCTCGCCGTGCCGCAGCATCGTCCTGTCCAAGATGCCGCAGTGCCGCGTAGAGCGGAAGAACCGCAACCATCCCGCCAATATGCTTCTCAGCAACGGCCGCCTTTTCCGCCTTCTTTCCGGCACGCAGGTTAAGAAAAAAGCCGCGGTGGCACTCCTCTACGTAGGTGTCGTGGTGCTCTGCGGGGCTACGCATAAACCGCTGATAGGCGCTCAGATATCGCCCCGGATTGTATTCACCGTGCTCGGCAACCTGGGTGAGCGCAAGGTGCAGCAGCTTCAGGTTGAGTGTGTTCTCACCGGCAGCAAGAAACTGGTGGTAGTGCACCCCCCGCTTGCCCCAGTACTGCCGCTGATCTCCTAGTATGTCGAACTCCGGCTCGGCGGGCGCGTAGCTACTCCGCCAGAGGATACTGCCGGGATGCTGCTGTGGGGGTGCGATGTAGCGCTCTATCCGGCCGAAGGTCCTCTCCAGCTCGCGCGGGTCATAGAACCAGTGCGCTGGCATAGCCAGTGCATCACCAATGTACGCGCCCAGGCTCGCCCCGGAATAACGCATGGTCCATGTGGCAGATAGACTTTCGGTGCTCATTGAGTTGAGCTCACCGAACCAGAGCGACTAACTCGGTCGACCAAACGGCGGTAGGCGACGCCATAGGCATGGAACTCGTAGAGATCCGGGTGAGAGCCGCCCTCGATGAGAACGAGCTCGCGACTCCGCGCTACCGAGGCGACATCGTACAGCTGCTGCGCCATTGAGGGCGGCGTTATCATATCTTCCTGTCCCGCAAACACGAGCAGGTGCTCCTCAACCGTCTCAATGCGGGCAAGGTTGTCCTCGGAGCCGAAACTCTCTGCGATATCAAAGGACACAATAAGACGCAGATACCAGGGAACCGCAACACGGACCCAGTCCTCTGCCGAAGTGGCCGGGTTCTCAAGCACCAATCCAGCGGCCTCGTGCTGCTCTGCTACATACATCGCCATGAACGTTCCAAGTGAGTGCCCGTGGACAATGACGGTTGCAGGATCGGCATTGAGTTCTTGCGTGAGGGTCTCCCAGGCGCGCACGGCATCCTGCTTGAGTGCCGGAACCGACGGCTGTCCCTCACTACGCCCGTACCCACGGTAGTCAACAAGGAGCACGTTGACCTCTTGTTCCAGGAAATGGTCAATGTACGGTCGCGACTGCACAAGATAAAACCCGTAACCGCCAAAGAAGAGTACCGTGGCACGCGCATCCGGACGGGAGAGATACCACGCGTTTATTCGAGTACCGTCCACCGACTCGAAGAACACCTCTTCAAGTGCGGCATCGGCATGCGCAAAACTTCCAAGGGTCACCGACTCTTTCGGCTGAAAGAGAATATCTTCATTGAGGGGTATGCGAACGCCCCCGCCAAGAACGATGAGTATAGTAAGGATCACAACAGTATTCACGGCGCGCCAAAAAGAAATGTGCGTCTTCGACCAGTGGCTTGTCATTGGCGAAAAGTACGCCCGGTCGGTCTCCTCGTCAACAACTATTGACGGCCTAAGATACTTGATCGCTTGAACTCGCCACATACATTGTATGGGAGACGGTTGGGGAGGCAAATCAAGGAAAAACTATCTCTGCTGATACAGAACACGGCGTTCCTGTGCAGAACGCTCCCGCGCCGGTGTCCTTGCCGGTGGCGCTGTTCTTTCCGTTTTTCCTCATCAATCCTCCCGCTCTGTCAGTATGACCTTATCAGCCGAGAATGCGCCCTCTCGGTGATTATGATGGAGATTGACCATTTCAAGGAGTTTAACGATCACTACGGCCACGGTGCCGGGGACACGTGCCTACAAAAGGTGGCGCGCACGCCGGGCGGCAGGAGTTCTTGCTATCGACTGCTCGGATCCGCCACAAGGCGCAGGTACTCTCGTTGTACTTCCAGATCGCCAAACTTCTTCTTGGCGTCCT
>CAZQIK010000372.1:0-2836 GCA_964593085.1 uncultured Spirochaeta sp. | reverse complement strand
AGGGGGGGAGTTCCAGGTCTGGATCTGGCCGGGGGGGAAATTTTTGTAAAACAGAACAGCAACCGCCGCGAGGATCACGGTGTTCGACTGGTCAAACATGGGTACGAATCCGCGCGTAAAGGCGTAAAACGTGTACACATTGTCGACGGCCGCATTGAAGGCGTGTTGTTGAAGGAGATCTTTAGTAATCTCGGTATTGGCACCATGATTCATGCCAACGTCTATCAGAGTATTCGTCCCATGGCGCTCGACGATGTGTCCGAGGTGTACCGCCTCGCGCAGCCCTTTGTCACACGCGGAATTCTTATTCCACGTACCGAGGACTTCTTGGCGGAAAATTATGAAGACTTCATTGTATATGAGACCGACGGTTCGCTGCACGGCTGTGGAGCGCTGCACACGTATTCGGACGGACAGGCGGAGATTGCCGCAATTGCGGTCGACACAAAATATGAGGAGCTCGGCATAGGCCGCAAGGTCGTGGAGTTTCTTATGCAACGGGCCGCCGAGCGCAAGGTGCCACGGGTCTTTGCCTTGACAACACAGTCCTATGACTGGTTTCATGCACGCGGGTTCCGCACTGGAACCGTAGAGGATTTGCCGCCGGAAAAACAAACACGTTATGACCGCGAGCGAAATTCGCGTATATTATTATTCGACATCTAAATTATTAGCCAAAACTACACTAGAAAGGAGAGAAACAGATGGAGAAGCATCAGTTTCAAACCGAGGTCAACCAGCTACTTGACCTCATCATTCACTCGCTGTACTCCCATAAAGAGATATTCTTGCGAGAGCTGGTTTCAAATTCCTCGGACGCAATCGACAAGCTTAAGTATCTCACCCTGACCGACGACCGTTTCAAGGAGCTACCGTTCGAACCACGCATTGACATTGAGTTCGACGATGAGAAGCAAGAGACCTTGACGGTAGCCGACAACGGCGTGGGCATGAGCCGAGAGGAACTTATTCAGCAGTTGGGCACTATTGCACACTCGGGTACCAAGAACTTCCTGTCCCAACTCTCGGCCGACGGCAAGAAAGACTCGAACCTCATTGGGCAGTTTGGTGTTGGCTTCTATAGCGTGTTTATGGTTGCCGACAAGGTTGAGGTAGAGACTCGCCAGGCGGGCACTGAGCAGGGTTACCGCTGGAGTTCGGACGGACGTGGCGAGTTTGAGATAGCCGAAACGGAACTGAATGAGCCGGGTACGCGGGTCACGCTGTTCCTCAGCGAGGAAGGCAAGGAGTTTGCCTCACGCTGGAAGGTAGAAGAGATTGTTAAGAAATACAGCAACCACATTGCGTTTCCAATCTTCCTGCACTACTCCAAGACCGAGTACGACGACAAGGGCCAAGAGAAGTCAAAGACCCCAACTGTTGAGCAGATCAACACCGCCAACGCTATCTGGAAGCGTCCCAAGTCCGAGCTTACGGAAGAAGACTACAACGAGTTTTACAAAACGCTGGCGCATGATACCGAGGACCCGTTGTCGTACTTGCACACGCATGCTGAGGGTACTCTTGAGTACACGACCCTGTTCTACATTCCCAAGCAGGCGCCTTTTGATATGTACCAGGTGGACTATCGCCCCGGGGTGAAGCTCTATATTCGGCGCGTGTTTATTACCGATGACGAAAAGGAACTCATGCCGCCATACCTGCGCTTCTTACGAGGTGTCATAGATAGCGAGGATCTTCCGCTCAACGTGAGCCGTGAGATACTGCAGCACAACCGCGTGCTTGCCAACATCAAGAGTTCCTCGGTCAAGAAGGTACTTGGAGAACTGCAACGTCTGGCACTCGAGGAGCCCGAGACCTATACCGAGTTCACTAAGCAGTACAATCGTCCGCTCAAGGAAGGCCTGTACTCGGACTTTGGTAACCGTGAAACCCTGCTTGAGCTGGTGCGCTATAAGTCCAGCAGCGAAGAAGGGTACACCAGCCTCGCTGCCTACAAAGATCGCATGCTGCCGGACCAGAAGGCGATCTACTACATCACCGGTGGTGATGAAAAAACGCTCCGAAACTCACCGCTGCTTGAGGCATATCGGGCCAAGAAGATTGAGGTGTTGATTATGGATGACGATATCGACGAGATCGTCATTCCCAGCATCGGCACCTACAAAGAGACGCAGCTGAAACCGGTAAACCGCAGCGATGCCGGTGAAGATCTCAAGGACGACGAGGACAAGGAAAAAGAGCAAGAGGCGCAGCCGGTTATTGAGAAGATCAAGAAGGCTCTTGGTGAGCGTGTGAAGGATGTAGTGATCTCGGTACGTCTTGCCGACAGTCCCTCCTGCATTGTCTTAGATGAGAACGACCCAAGCATGCAGATGCAGCAGCTCTTTAAGGCCATGGGGCAGAGTGAGATGCCGGAGATCAAACCAATTCTTGAGGTGAATCCCGACCATCCTATTGTGACCCGGCTCCGCGACATTGAGGATGAAGACTTTATAAGCGATGTTTCGGTGCTGCTGCTTGACCAGGCGCTCCTCGTAGAGGGTTCACAAGTGGCCGACCCGGCCGACTTTGTAAAGCGACTCAACAAAATGCTGGCACGGCTTTAGCTAGCACAACGGAAGGACCATGGCGTTTGATATCATTACTGCGGTCGGGCGTCTGGTCCTTTTGTGTCTCTTTGGGTTTGTGGTTTTTCAGCCAGCCGCCCTGCGTGACCGGCTCTTAACCCCGATCGTATTCATCACAATCAATGTCGTTTTCCCTTTGTACTTTGTGCACCACTTTCCTACATCCTGGGCAGATGCTGTGGATGCGGGAAAGTGGTGCACAAAGTACAAAGGGAAAACGACATTGATTGTAACGAATACGATCG
>CAZQIK010000371.1:1913-2840 GCA_964593085.1 uncultured Spirochaeta sp. | reverse complement strand
CCGCTGCAAAAAGATCGCGGTGTTCGGTAGAAGCGAACTGCCACACGGCACCGTTCCATGTGTGTGAGTAACGTGGGTCACCCTTCAGCGCACATCCCTGCGTGAAGTAGGCGACAGGGTCATAGCCGCGTATGGCCAGACCCTTTTTACTATACATGGTGCCGCGCATGTACGCCTCTCCCTTTCTCCGGCTGACAACGCACAACTTGCGTCTTCGAACCGAGCGTGGTGCTCAGATCAGCCGCGCTTGGCAATCTCTTCTTGTGCCCATTTCCACGCAGCGACGGTACGGGGAAATCCTACCGAGTTCATTCCCAGCACGACCGCGTGCTCAAGCTCCTCAACGCTCATGCCAGCGTCCAGCGAGCGTCGCGCGTGGCTTTTCACGGCCGACTCAAGCCCAGCTCCAATACACACGCCAAGCTTGACGAGTTCCTGCGCCCGTGCGTCCAAGGGCCCGGCGCTGTCGAGCTCAGCTGCAATCTGCTGATGAGCTGCGCCCAACTTTGGGAATTTTGATAGGAAATCTTTATAGGTCTCAGGCGCGTTCGTTGCTTTCTCACTCATTGTTCACCTCTCTGTATGATCTCCCTAAGATAGAGCATACAACGCCCCTTCGGCAATCCTTGTTCATGCATGGTGTTTGCAGAAGGACATAGTATCGATGTAGCTCTACTAACTGCAGAATCGGCCGATACTTTCCTCATGAGTACAAGCCCCGAAAAGTACAAAGAAGGCCTCGCCGCTTGATCCCACAGACGATCTGCTGAGTTTGAGTGGGGAACGGCTTACAAACGCCGTTCCGGCTCCAAACTGGGAGGAGGCCGAGTTGGTAGGTCGCACCGACGGCAAGTGGTACGTAACGGCGTACGGATATCCAACAGTTCGCGCTGCGCTCATTATCGCTGGCACCTTTGCGCTGTACGA
>CAZQIK010000371.1:0-1903 GCA_964593085.1 uncultured Spirochaeta sp. | reverse complement strand
CGCCGTATCGTCCCGGTGACTGGATCACGGTCGACGGTGTGTACGGGGAGGTCAAGAGTATTGAGTTTCGTACCGTAAATATTGTGACCCCGGACGATACATTGGTTCTCATCCCGCACAGCAAACTCTGGGACTCGCTCATTCACAATGCAAACAACGGCAGCATTAAACTTCAGTGTGTTGCAAGCTTGAGGTGAGATATTCCCGAACGGGTATATTATTGCCGCATGAAATCCGAGAATCTCATTGGGAGTTTTCTGAAAAGCCAACGCCGGGCGGCCGGGCTGTCCCAAAAAGATTTCGCCCTCCGCGCCGGGCTTGGTCTGCGCTTTGTTCGCGATCTGGAACAGGGAAAAGAGACGGTTCGCCTCGACAAGGTCAACCAGGCACTTGGGATGTTTGGGCATCAGGCCGTTCCTGGAAGGACTGAGCAATGAGCCACAGGGTAGCGAAATGAACCGTCGCGGCCGAGTGTACTGGAACGAGCACCTTGCCGGAGAGATACGCGAAACCGACGAGGGCTATGAGTTTGCCTACGATTATAACTGGCTCGGCTCGGTAGGCGCCCAACCCGTCAGCCTTACCCTTCCGATGCGCCCAGAGCCGTACTTCTCTCGAACCATGATTCCCTTCTTTGACGGCCTCATTCCGGAAGGGTGGCTCCTGTCCGTTACAGAGAGAACCTGGAAACTTGACTCGCGGGATCGGATGGGGCTTCTTCGGTACCTCCGAAATACCTCGGCTGGATATAAGCAACGCTACCTTGGAAGAGGCGGCGCGGCAGGTGGTCTCAGCTGGGTACACGGTAACAGGAGTTCAACGAAAGCTCTCGGTACATCTGTCTCAAGAGGGCCGCAAACATCGACTTACACGTGCAGGATATCCGTCGGGATATATTCTCAAGCCAGCATCACCGGAGTATCCCTATCTGCCTGAGCTCGAGCATGTTGCCATGGGCATGGCCGATGATGTGGGGATTACCACCGTACCGCATGGACTCATCACACTCTCCGACGGCAGTCTTGCGTATATCACGCGACGGGTAGATCGCCGAGCATCAAGACCCCACGCTGTGCCAATGGAGGATCTCTGTCAGCTGTCCGAGCGTCTCACCGAGGATAAATATCGTGGTTCATACGAACAGGTCGCAAAGACAATTGCCCGGTATTCAGCGCGGCCGGGATTGGACCTTTCAGAATATTTCTTGGTGCTTCTATTCTGCTTTGTGGTAGGCAACGCCGATATGCATCTCAAGAACTTCTCTTTGTATCGTCCGGACGATATCTGGGTTCTCGCACCTGCCTACGACCTTCTGCCGACTACGCTCGTTATCCCTGAAGACCACGAAGAAACCGCTCTCTCGCTGAACGGCAAGAAAGCAAAACTCACTCGCCGGGACTTTGCGGCTTTGGGAATAGCTGCTGGCCTGGATCCAAAGGCTGTCAACGGGCTCATTGACGTGGTTGTGAGCCGTGGCGACCGGCTTGTCGCCGCAATTGAGCAGGCCCCTGTTGACCCGCCGATAGCGGACCGCTGGCTCAAACTGATTGATCAGCGAATTGCCCGTCTTGTGTAGAGCACGCGTGGTGCGTGGGGCGGAAAACACAATTTGCATTGACATGACCATGTATCTGGTTCATTATATAGTCATGTTGATGGTAAACATTCATGACGCTAAGGCACACCTCTCAGAATACCTGAACCGGATAGAGCATGAGGGCGAGATCGTGTTGTGCAAGCGTAATCAACCGGTGGCCGTAATCCGGCCCGTGGCCGCGCATGCGAGAAGTCGCGCCATTGGCCTGGAGCGTGAGCAGTTCAAGGTGCCGGAAGCATTTTTTGAAGTATTACCGGAAGATCTGCTAAGCCTGTATGACGGGCACGGTGCATGAAGCTTCTGCTC
>CAZQIK010000370.1:0-2866 GCA_964593085.1 uncultured Spirochaeta sp. | reverse complement strand
ACCCCGAAACCGATGACTATCCCGAAGAGCCGGAAGGTGACTTTAAACTTGATGAGAAGGGAAAACGTGTCAGTTTCACCGACGAAGGACTGAATCACATTGAAGCACTCCTCCAACGGCAAAAGATTATCAACGGTTCCCTCTTCGACGAAGGAAACTTCGAGTACATTCACCATGTCACCCAAGCCGTCAGAGCGCACAAGCTATATGAACTTGATACCGAGTACGTTGTCAAAGACGGTCTTGTTCAAATCGTCGACGAGTTCACTGGCCGTATTCTACACGGCCGTCGCTACTCCGAGGGGCTTCACCAAGCAATAGAAGCCAAGGAAGGCATTCGCATTGCCCAGCGCAACCGCACGCTTGCAACTATCACCTTCCAGAACTTCTTCCGCATGTACGAAAAGCTCTCGGGAATGACAGGTACGGCCGAGACCGAGTCCAAGGAGTTCGGCAATATTTACGGCCTTGACGTTGTCGTTATTCCCACCAACCGTCCCTTGGCACGACTTGACCAAGACGATGTCATTTATGTGAATGAAAACGAAAAGTTTGCTGCAATTGCGGAAGAAGTGAAACGGGCAAGCGAAAAAGGTCAGCCGATGCTCATTGGTACCGTCTCAATCGAACGGTCGGAAAAACTTGCGCACCTGCTTACGCGGAAAGGCGTGAGGCACGAAGTGCTGAACGCCAAGAACCATGCACGTGAGGCCTTGATTATAGCCGAAGCAGGCGCCAAAGGTTCGGTTACTATTGCAACAAACATGGCCGGACGTGGTACCGACATTAAGCTGGGCGGTAATCCGGAGTTCCGAGCCCGCCGCAAGGTCGGTACCGAGGCAAGTGAGGGCGAGTATCAGGCCGCATTTGAGAAGGAGTTTAGCGCTTGGCGCAAGGACTATGAAGAGGTGCAGCAGGCCGGAGGCCTCTACGTGCTTGGTACCGAGCGCCACGAGTCGCGTCGTATTGATAATCAACTTCGTGGTCGTTCCGGACGCCAAGGTGACCCAGGAGAGTCTCGCTTTTTTCTCTCGATGGACGACGACCTTATGCGTCTCTTTGGTAAGGGATCGGTCAACCTCAAGTCACTCATGGAAAAGGGTCTTCCCGAGGGAGAGCCTCTCAATCACCGACTCATCAACCGAAGCATAGAAAAGGCTCAACAAAAGGTTGAAGAACGAAACTTCGATATTCGCAAACATCTGCTTGAGTATGATGACGTGCTTAACGAGCAACGTAAGGTTATTTTCAGGCAGCGCGACGATATTTTAGACGCACCGGACTTAGTTGGCCGAGTGCTCAATACGGCAGTTGAAATCCTAGAGTCTTCCGCAGCCGAATATCTTTCAGACCGCGGTGAGAATGAGGGTGCGTTCCAAAATCTACTTGAGCAGTTGAAACAGGAGCTGTTCTTTGTGTCAGAGCGGGACCCAGCGGAACTGGCTAAGATACCGCCACGTGAACTTGTGGACAGTCTGGCATCGGAGATGGAGCAGAATCTGCGGTACAAGGCCGAGATTGCAGGCACCGAGCGCTTTAATTTGGCGGTACGCTTTGAGTACCTGCGCAATATAGATAGTCGCTGGCAGGACCACTTAGAAAACCTCGAAGCCTTGCGCGAAGCGGTTTACCTACGAAGCTACGCACAACAGAACCCACTGCTTGAGTATAAACTTGAAGGGTTTCAAATCTTTGATGAATTAATTCACGGTATTCGCACTGCGGTTGCCAAAAAGCTATTTGCAATAAAGGCAGAGACCTTACAACCACAACGGTTCCACCGCCCACCTACCGCCCGTACGACCGAGGTTCATTCCGGTATGCAGATGATTGGTGCTGGTGCGGGCCGCGGTAACACCGGCGGCGGTGCGGCTGCGGGAGGCAGTTCAGCTGCAACGGGAGGCGGCGCAATGCCTACGCCTACCTCGGGTGGAGCAGCTGGCGCTGCACGCCCCACCGGGGTCGTTACCCAAGGTATGGAAAAGGTCGGGCGCAACGATCCTTGCCCATGCGGCAGCGGGAAAAAGTATAAACATTGTCACGGGCGATGATAGTTCTCTACTCATTATTTTGCGGTGGGACGACGGAAAAGCTTCGTGGGAAACGGCCCATGCGCTGCTAGTTCAAGTAGCGCATCGGATCTACAAAGGTACCGTTACGAATTATTGAGAAATGCAGGTGTGGGCCGGTGCTGCGGCCTGTGTTACCCATAGTGCCAATGCTTTGGCCCTGAGTAACGCGCTGCCCTACCCGTACACTCCATGCATTAAGATGTGCATAGAGAGTCTGATAGCCTTTATCATGCCGGATAATGACAAAACGCCCGTAATTCCCGGTTTGACTCTCGATATGGACCACCGTCCCTGACATTGCAGCCACAACTCGCGACCCCGGGACATTTGCAAGATCAATACCATTGTGAAAACGACGTACGCCGGTAAATGGGTCTCGTCGCATTCCAAAGCCCGATGTGAAACGGCCTTGTGCGGGCCACCGAAACGCATCACCAAGAACAATAGCAAGCTCGGTCTGATTCATTCGAGCGTCAGGCACAAAAAGAAGCTCACCTATACGTATATTGGTAGTGAGCAGATCGTTTGCATCAAGAATAGCGGTGGCAGATGTACCGTAGCTCAGAGCAATGCTATCGAGGGTGTCGCCACGCTTCACCGTATAAAGCAGTCCGTCCCGGTTTGGAATGCGTAACTTCTGCCCAATTTGCATCCGCCGCACATCATCGAGCTGGTTAAAACTCACCAGTGTATCTATTCGCAAATCATTACGTGATGCAATTGCCGAAAGAGTATCACCGGCTGCGAGTCGATACTCGCTCACCTCCAGCACGCTAAACTGTGCCGGGTCTACC
>CAZQIK010000369.1:0-2866 GCA_964593085.1 uncultured Spirochaeta sp. | reverse complement strand
AGATCGTTTCACGTGACTGGAGTTCAGACGTGTGCTCTTCCGATCTGGCGGTGCGGATCCAGGCATCCGGTTTCGCCCCGGAAGCAATTGTGGCCATAGGCAGCGGTGGTTACATTCCTGCCCGCATCATGAAGACGTACCTAAAGGTGCCAATCTACACCGTGGGCATTTCGCTGTATCTTGAGGACAAGTCCACGCTCCCGAGCCCCCGGAAAATTCAGTGGCTTGACGAAGTAGAACAAAAACTCTCCAACAAAAGCATTCTGCTCATTGATGAAGTTGACGACAGTCGTACCACCCTTGAGTACTGCATCCGTGAGTTGTTACGCCACCACCCCGCAAAGCTCGGTGTCGCTGTGTTGCATAACAAACAAAAAAAGAAGAACGGCTCTATTCCGACCGAAGTTGAGGCTTACTGGGCCGGTTGTGAGTTACCCAATGCCTGGATAAAATACCCGTGGGATGCGGTTGAAATAGACGAGCACGAGCTTAATGCACGCAACCAGCAACAGTCGACCGCACACTAAAAAAAGCGCCGAGACCATATGAACTCGCCAACTCACCAAAAAGCAGTCCTTGTCATGCAGTACGCCTCGCTCTTTGGGAGTGGGTATTCAATCAGCATGGCGGGACCTCTCGTTCCCTACCTACGAGCTGAACTTGGTTTTGGTCTAACTCAGTCCGGTTACTTCATCTCCTCCATAGCGGTGGGTTCGCTTATTTCCATTGCGGTATTGCTTGGGCTCATCCACCGTGTATCTCGCAAGCGACTGGTCGGATTCGGCAATCTGGCCATGGTACTCTCGCTCGTGCTGAGTATGTTCTTCAATAGCTTTAGAATGCTGCTGGTTCTTGGCTTTCTACGCGGCATAGGAAACGGATGCACACAGCTTGGCGTACAGACCGTGGAGTCGGAGAAAACCAACGTTAGTCGTGGACGATCCATGGGGCGGCTTCACATGACCTTCTCAGTAGGGGCCATTAGTGCTCCGGCCGTTGCAGGTCTCATAGGGTTCTTCCCTGAAACCTGGCGACTGATCTTTCTCATTGGAGCTATTCCTATACTCTTCGGCTCGTTCGCACTCCGGACCATCCCTGACAGCGTCATGCCCATTCCCACAAGGCGACCCGGCAGCCGCGGAGGTGTGCTGCGCGCGCCGATTGTGTATGTTATGGCCGCGGTGGCCTTTCTGTTTGTCAGCATGGAAGCCATGCTGTATGGTTGGGTACCCTCCTACTGGGAGGAGCTCAATGTAGGTATTGTTGCGCCTGCGGCGCTTGCGCTCATCTTGGCCGTCACGCTCGCACTAGGTCGGCTGCTCTCGAGCTTCTTCGCAGACCGTGTGGGGGTTGGCCGCTACTTAATTATCATCAGTACAATTGTGGTCCTGGCAACCGGTGTCTGGAGTTTTGTACCTATCCCGGCTCTCACTATTGCAATTATTGCGGTTATAGGTGTTGCGGCTGCCGGAATCTTCCCTATGAACATGGCAATTGCCGCTCATCGCTTTCCCGAAGCCGCTGGGTTTCTCACCAACTTTATTCTTATCTTTGCGTCACTTGGCGGAATGATACTCCCTTCCGTGTTTGGCGTGCTTGCCGAAACCTTCGGAACCAGCCTGCTGCCGTACACCATCGCCGTAATTGGGCTTGTTCTCCTCCTTGCGACGTTCACGGTTGGGCGTACTGCAATCCGGATAGATCCTGCGGAAGCTGAAGAGGGGTAAACTGGGGTAGTTCACACGTACCGTCCAGGACGAGGCCCCAACACCTTGTTATGTCTCAGTTTGCGCTGTGGTCTCCAACTCTCGTAGCAGGCGCGCGCCAAAGGGAACCCAACGTACGAGTGCCTCAAGCCATGTGCGGGTTTGCGGGGAGTTACGCAGGGTTTCGATAAGCCAATCACGATTCAAGACTCGCGGACCCGGTTCGGCATTCAGCTGGATGCGGTAGTCCACCTCGGAAGGGGGTTCGGTGTAGGCCACAGTACCGCCCTTCTTCAGCTCCAGCGAGATTGCTCCATAGCGGAACAGACTACGGCCGGGCACGTAAATACCGCCAATATCATGTGCGTGGGCATGATAGTTGCGAACAAATAAATCGATATTTTTGACGAACCCGCCTGTGGGCGGCGGTACGTACAGACCTCGCTCCTCAAAGAGGCGAACCACCAACGCCAGCAGTTCGTTGTCGCCCAGACACAGAAAAAGGTCCTAAAGATTCCGTATACCCGGCAGACAGGGAGGAACCGGGGCCAGAAGGCCCGCCATAAACAACACATAATCAATAGCCATTTCAAGTCCAAAATCTTCTGGAATCAACTTAAAGGTGCTGCTTGAGAGCCGCCGGTTTGCGGTAATTTGCTGCAACACGGCCGGAACATGGGTAACCGCACGCCGGTACACCACTCTCACAGGCACGAGTTTGGGGACGTCATCTGGGTGAGGAGTGGGGCCTACTATCGCCTCAAACTCTTCGCGTTCCATCTCGTACATTGGGCCAGCAGGCTCTAAAATCCATACATTGCGCTCCGCAGAGGTCACGGCAAAACCCTCTAAATCGCCCTCCGCCCAGCGAAAGAGATCCACGGCCTGTGCGCTAAACCGTGGGCGTTGATCATAGGGGTGATCTCGTAGTTCCGGCATGCGTAGATCACGAAAGAAGCCCACAAGCGTGGCTTCTCCAAGTCTGCATTCATCAAGCAAGGCAGATGCAAGGGAGTTTCCAGGGCCAAGTTTTGTGAAATAGTACCGCATACATGGTAGTTTAGGACTTTGTTACTTCCAGTGCAAATGAGTCATAGTTCGTTCTCGGTCGCGACTCGTGCTTTGGTCATGAATCGTGCTTCACGTTGAATCCGTTCAGA
>CAZQIK010000368.1:0-2868 GCA_964593085.1 uncultured Spirochaeta sp. | reverse complement strand
GGTGTTCCACATGAGGGCGGCAAAGGTGCGGAACATGACATCCACCAAGTTTTGCGGCATCTCACGGTTAGATGCCTCCGGCGTCAGGTCAACTGCAATGACGATATCGGCGCCCAGGGTGCGGGCGGTAACCGAGGGCAAATTATTGCCAACGCCGCCATCTACCAGGGCCCGCTCACCCCGAGTAACCGGCTCGAAAATTCCAGGTATAGAGGAACTCGCTCGTACGGCCTCAACTACCGAGCCCTCGGTCAACACGATTTCCTCGGCGGTGGCGATATCGACGCACACGGCCGCAAAGGGTGTTTTGAGATCTGCAAAGCTAATCTCGCCAAGGACATGACGCAGGAAGGAATCAAGTTTCTTAGTTTTGAGGAGTCCTTTGCCCGATAGGCTTGGTCTTACCAACTCCCCCCAACTAATTTCCTCCGTAATTTCACGGATTCTGCGCCAGTCCAGCCCGGAACAGTAGGCCGCACCGATAAGGCTACCGACACTGGTCCCCGCCACACACGAAATTGGGATGTCATACTCTTCAAGAACTTTGAGCACGCCAATGTGAGCAAGTCCACGTGCAGCGCCACCACCAAGCGCGAGCCCAATCTTTTTATCAAGGAGCATGAAACTCTACTTTACCGCCTTATTCCGCGTTAGGCGAAGCTCAAGGCGATTGTCTTCATACGTAACATCTATGGAGTCAGACATCATAGCAACTAAGCTTAGTTCGCTCTCGGAGTCCGACTCGCCAGCCAGTGGCCAGTAATAGTGTTCCAGTTCCGGATTCCGAGCTACACTCACATCGTTAACTAGATTGACGTAGTCCTCGGCCTCTATCTCGATACTCGGAACGGTAAAAACAACAACGTGTGCAGCTGCCGTCTCCTCCACCACAATCTCGGCCCGTCCATTATCATCACGCAGAAAGTGGGTCAGGAGTTCATCGATAATTCGGGATATTTTTTTGATTTCGTGGTCGTTCTGCATTGTTCTTCCTTACATCTATCCCTTGCGCCGCGACCGCGGTGCTCCACCAACGGGACTAACCGCCTCAATTATAGGAACCAAAAACGCGGCTACAAAGCCACCAGAAAAACCGTTATTATATAGGTTCACACCACCATGAAGCACACCAACATTCATAACGACCGAGGTGTGCAGAAAGCCTGCCACCACTCCCCAGAATGGGCCGTATTTACCGGCCACCGGTGCAAGCGTTGTACCGAACAGGCCAGCAAGTATTACCGGTGTACTTCCCAAGTCCCACATCTTCAGAGCTCCACCAATCACTACACCCAACATGACCGGTATGCAGTTGCGAGGATGTTTACCAAAGGCGGCAAAACCAACGATGGTGAGTATACCACCAATCACCGGTCCGTTGAACTCACCACCAAGAGCGATTACAAAAAGCCCGGCAATGATTCCCATCACGCCCATGTTCAAGAGGGTTGCATTATAGCGACCTACGAGCGTAAAGTCGGTCACCAGACGCCCAGAAGTCCGCATAATTCGAATATGTGCAGCAAGCGTCTTACGAATGCGGTTTGGCTGCACAAACAGCCCTCCCCCAACGAGAAAAAGAAAGAACGTAAAAAAGAAAACCTTCATGATAAGGTCATAGCGGCCAGTGAGAATTGAGACTGGCTCTATTATCAAACCAAAGCTTCGAAGCACCGCCACAAAAAGCGAGCCAATAACACCACCAGTAAAACCAAGGTTGTAAATGTTATATCCGTCATGAAAACGCAGCATTGCGGACGCTAAGGGCGGCGCGATAAAGCCGACCAAAACCCCCAATGTCATGCCCAACGCAATTCCGGCTCGCGGCTCAAACCCTGCTCCAAAAGAGATGAAACTCACCAAAGGACCAAGCGTTGTTGCAAAAAAGGCAACCAAGGCGTAGTTGCGAAAGGACTGATGGCGTACCGCGGAATAGAGGAACACGCCGATAAAAATGGGCCAAATGTTCCAGATGTTCTTACCAAAAAAGGCAAATCCAATAACGGTAAAAACGGCTGCTATAAACGGACCGTTGATTTCAATTTTATACAGCATCATGAACCCGATGCAGATAAATCCACATAGCCCGGCATTGATGAGGGTCGCACCAGCTCCACCAATTGCAAGATAATCACTTAACAGAACACTCTGCGACTGAAGTATGCGCAGCATGCCCGGAAGCAGATCGTTGAGTGGTTGAAGAAACAGGCCGGTTAGTATCAACAGCGTGGGCAAAGCAGTAAGGAATGCCACTTGCCATTTACGTTGCTGCCAATTTATCACAGGTACCTCCAGCTAACGAAGTGTTGGATGTCACGCAGACTACGCGCGAATGTGAAGCGCGTCAAGCGCAAGATGGCTCAGCAAGTACGGAATATCCGTATACTGGATGCGGGCCACATTCTTGAGTGTTCTTGCCTTCTCCGTTACGCTTTAGATACAAGGCTGAGCGGCTCGTAACATGGTAGCACTCATGTGCCGGAGGGTATTTCATGAAGCTTGATATTGGTAAAGACGCACATCTCACCTCTGAACTTATCTCAACCATTGCTGGCGATATGTATCGTCGCCAACTCATACATGATCCGGATTTTGTCCGCTTGTTTGATAAAACGTGGGACTCACCGCTGCAGCAGGTACTAATAAGCACCACCGGGGAGTTGGTTTCCGCACGTATCCTTGGCTCGGATACGCTGTTCAGCCGCTATCTTTCCTGGTTTAGTGTGATCGCGCGTAACGCAGGTATAGGCGAAGATCAGCTGCGCGACCATGTGCGACTGTATCGCTTGACCCTCCACGATCACGTTGCGCCGGAAACATGCCTGAAGCTGGAGCAGCTTATCAACGCTGGTGAAGCCTCCGACCTGC
>CAZQIK010000367.1:0-2879 GCA_964593085.1 uncultured Spirochaeta sp. | reverse complement strand
TACCAGCGCACCACAACATCGGCCTGCGTCCCGGAGAGAAACTCCATGAGCGTCTGTACAGCGATGATGAAACCCCGGTGACAACCGAGTTTACCCGCATTCTTCTTTTGGAGCGGCGAAACTGGGCACCGGAGCGGCTCCAGAGTTTACTCACACAGCTGCGGCCTATTTGTTTCTGCACACCGGAGCACCCCGAGTTGTACCGGAACCGCCGCGAACTCAAGCGGGTACTGTCAGAGTTCATTCCGAGTTTAGAGGTCCCGGCCGATGAGTCCGACTATTAAGAACATACCTTTTGCCCGTCCCTCACTTGGGCCAGAAGAGGAAGAGGCTGTACTCAGAGTAATGCGCAGCGGCTGGCTCACTACTGGTAGTGAGGCCGAGGCTTTCGAACGTGAGTTTGCCGAACGTGCAGGCGTTGCGCATGCAGTGGCGCTGAGCTCAGCCACGGCAGGGCTGCACCTGGGGCTGGAGGCCTTAGGCGTGCAGGAAGGTGAGTTCGTTGCTATGAGCCCCTACACCTTTGCCGCAACTGCCGAGGTCACACGCTACCTTGGCGCGCATCCGCTTTTCGTCGATATCGACCCTGAGACCCTCAACATTGATGCCCGCCAACTTGATGAGACTCTATCTACGCTGGACCACACACGCCGCGTACGGGTAGTACTTCCGGTGCATATTGGTGGTGTTCCCAGCCCGATGCACGAGATCCGCCAGGTTATAGCTAACCAGCGCCATAGCGTCTTGCGCGCAGCGAGCGATCCAGGCGACTCCCAGACCACGAGCATCACAGGTAACTCGCGCCCCACGCTCGGCCCGGCCGCACCCATTTCCATCTTGGAAGATGCGGCGCATGTAAGCCCTTCGGTCGGCGGCGACCGGCTGGGTACCATGGGCGAGGTAGGAGTCTTTTCATTCTACGCCAACAAACCCATTACCACCGGCGAGGGTGGCATGTTGTGCACGCACAACGCCGAGATTGCCCAACGTGTTCGTCTCATGCGCCTCCACGGAATTGATCGTCAGGTCTGGGATCGATATAGGTCGGTAGGTGCGGGATGGCGCTACGAGGTGGTGGAGGCTGGCTACAAGTACAATATGCCGGACTTGCTTGCGGCTATAGGGCGGGTTCAACTGCGCCGCACCGAGGAGTTACGCCGCCGTCGTTCCGATATCGCCATGTATTACAACCAGGCACTTTGCGATACGGGTTACCTGCGGCCTCCTGCCGACAATGGGAACACCTCGCACCATCTCTACATTCTTCGCCTTATTCCGGAGCACCTGAAAATCACCCGTGATGAGTTTATCGCGCGGCTCAACGAGCTTGGTGTAGGTACATCGGTACATTACATTCCGCTGCACATCATGCCATACTACCGGCGGCGCTACGGCCTAAAACCGACCGACTTTCCCGAAGCTTTACGCGCCTTTGAGTGGTGCATTAGCCTTCCGATCTACCCGGATCTGACCGATGAAGAAAGGGAGTACGTAGTTCGGGCGGTGCGCTTAGTCGGCGACGCCGCATACCAAGGAAAGGGCGCATGACACAAATTAGATCAATACGCAGGCTCTTGCGCCGCAAGACGCGTTTTGTAAGCGACATGTATGCCCGCGACATGTTGTACGGCCTGACCCTCCGCTCAGATCGCGCCCGCGGCAGACTGCTGTCCATTGAGCTTCCGGAACGGCTCTCGAATCTGCGCCTTATCACCGCCGCTGACATACCGGGAAGCAACTCACTTGAGGTCTACGGAGATGCGATGCCGATCCTGGCGTTTGAGGATGTCCGCTACATTGGCGAGCCTATTGCAATTCTTGTTGGCCCCGATTTCTCGGAACTGAACAGTGCAGTTGATCACGTTATCTGTACCTGGGATGAAAGCTTTGTGGAGCAGCCCCGCTTTGGCTTCCGCCGCCCGGAACCTGAGCAGATCGCGCTTGAGCTAACGCATTCATATGGGAACCCTCCCACGGAACTGAACTCGGCAGCTCCAAAACGTAACAAGCCGCCGATAAAACCAGCAAACGAAGGGTCAACTTCGGAGGCGGCCGGTGATGGAACAACGACCAAGACGAGCATAGCTGGCAATGCACAGCCTGACAGTTCGGGCACACCCGGGGCGCCAACCTCGTCTACGGCATCACTCGCTTCCTCCCTAAAAGCAAAAGCACTGCCGGGCAGAAACAGACCGACACAGGCTGAGCGGTTGCTGCATGCGAACCAGCCGCGAACATCGGCACCGGGCATAGCGAGTTCCGAGGCACCTGGCGACGCGCTGCCTGAGACACCGCATGAGACTCCGGGCGAAGCAACCGATCCTGCCGCCACGGCCACCGCCGCGGCACCACCCGAGTCCGCTACCGATCCCACCGCCGCGGCACCGCCCGAGACTGTCACCGTAGTTGAAACCGAGGCCCAAAGCCCCGACGGCCAGCTATATTCGCACCACACCACCGGCGCACAGGAACACCTTTACAACGAACCTCAAGGGGCTTTCTGCGTTCGCGAGGCTAAGACGCGAATTGTCGTGCACAGCGCAACGCAGTGGCCATTTCTGCTGCGAGACACGGTGTGCAGCGTACTCAACATAAGCGCTCGGAACTGTGTGGTGCGGACTGCCGATATAGGGACATCACTTGACGGCAAGCTCTGGTACCCGGCGTTAACCGCTGCGCACGCGGCTCTCGGGTGCTTTTTAACCGGGAAACCCCTTAAGATCATGTACTCGCGGGAGGAGGATTTCCGCTTTAGCACCAAGCGCGCACCAGCCCATATTCGCTACGCAACCAGTATTAACGAGAACGGTGAGATTGAGTCTATGGACATTACTGTCCACCTCGCAGTGGGCGCCTATGGGGTATTCACCCACGAGATG
>CAZQIK010000366.1:0-2887 GCA_964593085.1 uncultured Spirochaeta sp. | reverse complement strand
TTAGAGCTGCGGACTCATAATCCGTAGGTCGCAGGTTCAAGTCCTGCTGGGCCCAAAAAGCCGCGTGATACCACCAGGTGTCGCGCGGCTTTTTTGTGCTCGGAGCCAGCAGGACTTGAAACGGAGGGGCCGCCGACCGAAAGGGAGGAAGAGCGCACAGGATGTGCGCGGCAGGCCCCGCAGGCGGGCTGGAGGGCGCGCACACGATGTGCGTGTCCGGAAGCCAAGTCCTGCTGGGCCCAAGAAAAAAGGACTACCCCTGGCGGAGTAGTCCTTTTTTATTGTGGCTGGGCCCCAGCAGGTTCTTGATTAATGGTACAAATCGCCGTAATATAGACGTATCAAACCAGATCTGGTCTGGCTTTTTTTGTCTCGAAATGGGAGATTATAGGATGGTCGTAAACACGATTACCGAGGCAAAGGCCCAACTCTCGGCGCTCGTAGAGCGGGCAGCCAGCGGGGAGGAGATCGTTATCTGCAAAGCGGGCAAGGCTGTCGCTGTTCTTGTTGCGTATAACCCGTCCACCGGAGCACGCCACCCTGGCCGGCTTCGTGGCAAGGTCAAGATCGCCGAAGATTTTGATGCACTGCCGGAGGATATCGCCGCTGCCTTTGAAGTCGGCGACCAATGAACCTTCTCCTCGATACGCACATCGCGCTGTGGTGGCTCGCGGACGACCCTTCTCTCTCTGAGAAAGTGCGGAGCCACATAATTGATACCGGAAATGCTGTCTTTGTAAGCGCTGTAACGGTCTGGGAGGTCGCAATCAAGGCATCCATCGGAAAGCTGCAGATCGATGGGTCCTGGCTGGACGAATTGATGTCCGATGGATTCCAGCAGCTCCCGGTCAAATGGAGCCACGCCGAGGGAGTGCGCCACCTTCCTATGATACATCGCGATCCTTTTGACCGCATGCTTATTGCACAAGCAATGGAGGAGCGCCTGATACTGGTCACCGCGGACGAGACGATACCGACTTATCCTACCCAGTGTTTGGTTAATTAACAGCGGTGTCAGGCAGAGTGCCGGGCTGCTGCCGCCGAACAAGGTGCTGATTTTGTACGGCCCTCGGCAGGTCGGCAAAACGATATAGCCCTGCGCAAGACGCCCCGCCCAAAGGCTGGCTCGAGACCTACACTGAGGAAGCATGGTGGACAGAGCTACAACCCCGTGACATACTCTTAACAACATATGGATTGATTTTTTTTGGGGGGGGAATGATGAGAATTCGTGATCAAATCAAAGCGGATATTGAACAGATGTCTCCTCAAGAACTCACAGTATTGAGAGGAATCATTGAGTCCCTGCGGGCTCCAAAGGTTCAGAAATCGAGCTCTCAATCCGACATGGATGCCTATATCAAGGTGCGTAACGCTTTATCGGGAATTCACGGCAGCATCAGTGCCGACATCCTTAAGGACCGTGAAGATCGTATATGAATGTCTTCTTTGACACATCAGCCCTTGCCAAGTATTTCATTGTGGAAGCTGGAACCGAGCGTGTCACGAGTTTAGTACAGGACCCGAGCAACACTTGTTGGGTATTTGAACTTGCGAGAGTCGAGTTTATTTCTGCGGTCTATCGCCGGTATCGGTCTGGAGAACTAACTGAACAGAGGCTCAATGTTGTTGTCGAAGGCTTCAATACTGTTCTATCAAGCCAATTCGAAATTGAACCGTTTGCTCGACCCATTCTTGTAGAGGCTGAACAACTGATGCGTACATTCGGTAATAGAGCTGGTCTACGGACATTAGACGCCTTGCACCTTGCCGCTTTTCGGTTGGTCGCTCAGGCGGACTGGAGCTTTGCAGTTGCCGACAAAAACCTTGCAGAGATAGTAGAGTCGATGGGCTTTTCTAGTATTGTCCCTTAGTCTTTGGGAAAATAAAGTGGCATCTGTTTCGCGGGGATAAACGTGAGCTGCAGGTCGGCAACACTGGATGAGATTATGGGACCCCACGCAACCACCGAGTAAGGGTGCGGATTCCCGCGTGGTTTTTCCGAAAGCGAATAGCGGCATCCGAAAGCAATGTCGTCTGCGCGTACACTTTCCAAAGAGGGACGGCTGTCCAATTCATCTAGATTGAGCATGCGCCTTTCATCTACTGGATAATTCTTTGTTTCAGATTCCGTGCTCAAGCCACACTGCGTGAGAGTAGTTGTCGCGAATTGCGCTGTCACGGCTGCACAGGTCGGCACCGTAAGCACGCGCATGGGCTACAATAAGCCGGTCAAAGGGGTCCCGGGTCCAGCTCAGGTGGGTGGCGATCTCGGTAGCGCGTATCCAACCAGCAGTTTCTACCTGTGCCCCAAGGTCACGCTCAAGTATCCCCAGAATCGCCGTGGGATCCTCCTTCAATCTTCCTATCTCATAAAGAAACGACATTTCCAAGCGTACCATTGGTGAAAGAAAGAGCTCATTCTCATCTATCCATTCTTGGGTTGCCAGCGGAATGCGTCCCGGCTCGGCAAACAACCACAGCGCCACATGGGTATCTAAGAAAACCATTACGGCTTCCACTCCGATGGGCTAAAGCGGTCAAGGGTATCGCCATTTACCAGCACACCTTCCCGTGACTCGAGCTCATGCACTTTGAGTCGCCGTGTGTGGGGCCTAAGCTCAACAATACCCTTCCGGCGCTCAACCTGCACCGACTCGCCTGACTCAACGCAGCGGTCAAGAATGCTAAAGAGATTGCGCCTAAGCTCGCTTGCTTTGATCTGCATGGCTACGCCTCCGGTACTGGAAGTGTACATTAATTGCAAACATATGTACAACTATTTCGGGGGGTAGCCGGCGACCGCCGGCCCATCAGGCCCACTAGATCCATCAGGCCCATCAGGCCTGTCCAAGCAACCGCTTACGGTGCCGTGCGCCACGGCCTG
>CAZQIK010000365.1:570-2894 GCA_964593085.1 uncultured Spirochaeta sp. | reverse complement strand
GATGAATGCCGGGGCTATAACTTTGGAGTATTTTCGCGGCGATTTCACAACCGAGTGGAAGGCAGATAAAAGCCCTGTTACCGTGGCGGACCGTGAGGCGGAGAAATTTTTGCGCGCTGAGATAGCAACTCGATTCCCTGAACACGCCATCATTGGAGAGGAGTTTGGCGAGACTGAGGGTATAGGTATCCAGAACCCCGAGAAAGAAGAGTACACCTGGGTACTGGACCCAATCGACGGTACCAAATCTTTTATTCACGGAATTCCGTTGTATACGGTACTTGTGGCACTGCTGCGGAATCAGGAACCGGTTTTGGGGGTTATTCACAATCCCCCGCTTGGCGAAACCGTTTCGGCAGTACGTGGCCATGGATGCCTGTTTAACGGTGAGGCGTGCCGGGTGTCGGACTGTGACAGGTTGGAGTCAGCGCGGTTACAGCTTACGGATGCAGGCGACTTTTTTCGGCGGCAGTCGCAGCTAGCGACTCGTCTTTTTGAGAAGGTAGGTTTTCTTCGCACGTGGGGCGATGCCTATGGTTATATGTTAGTTGCTACGGGCCGCGCAGAAATTATGATAGACCCGGTGCTCTCAGTGTGGGATGTTGCTGCGCTTGCTCCCATTATCGAGGAAGCTGGCGGCATTTTTTCGGATATCGAAGGTCGATATACCGGTCTGGGTACTAGCGCAGTGGCGGCGCCAGCAGCGCTGCATAAAGCAGTTATGTCGCTAAGATGAGATACGTCTTTATGGCGCGTTGATAAAAGCCTGGGCGGTTCGGATCGGTTCATCGGTAGCTTCAAGTACTCCAATTGGTAGGTATCCTGTTCGGCCATCTTGCAATGCAATCCGATAGGACTCAGCGCTTGCTCCCAGAACGACAACTATAGTGTCGTAACTCAGAATAGAGGATTCGCTGTCCGGTTCTGCCGTGACTAAAGGTACTTCCTCGACCGTTACGCGTGCCGCGCCGCCAAGTTTCGCTGGATTTCCTGCAACCACCGGTGGTTCGGTTTCAAACTCTTCGAGAAAGTTCCAAGGATCAACGGCTTGCCATCCGGTTTCGTAAATTCCAAAATGCAGGTGTGGCGGCGTTGTTATGGCGTTGCCGGAGTTGCCGACCGTACCAATAATGTCCCCTGGAACAACGCGTGCTCCCCGTTGAGTAAGTTGTTCTTCGAGGTGGGCATAATAGAGAATGAGTCCGCGTTCCTCGTCACGTATACTGACCACCAATCCCCCGCGGTCGCGGGTGCCGACATTGCGGACGGTTCCATGCACTGACGAAAGCACAGGTGTGCCGCGGGGAGCAAATACATCGACCCCTTCATGTAGGCGAGTCCCACCGTCACGACCATCACCAAAGTAGCTCCAAATATGATTCATTCCGTGGTCTTGTACCGGAAAACTCATAACCGGGACAGACCGGATAGTGACCGAGTAGCGCCCACCGCGCAGAAGCTCCGGTTGTAGCCTCAAGACGTACTCGGCATCACGGCGGGGTTCAAACTCGAGTCGATTGAGTTCATCAGAGTAACTGGCAACCTGGGGCAGGGCGTCGGGCTCTTCATCTTCCACTCGGAAAACATCTGCAAACATCCTGCCCTGCTCGCCTTCATCGATTTCAAGCAAAATCTCTATACGTTGGCCCCGAATTGCTTCGAAACGAAACCCAACTGCCTCAGGTCGCGCTGGCTCAAAATGAGCCAATTCTTGGAAAGGAATTGCAACTGTATGTGGGGTGCGCAGTGCGGCTTCGGCCTGCGTCAACCATGTCCGACCAATTGCAGTATCGTCGAGCTCCATTGCTACAAGCCCTTCTCGATACTTCTCGTGTGAGGCCGAGGGTTCATACTCTTCCTCAACAATTTCGCGAGTGCGGCAAGCACCAAAGACCACCACCACGACCAGGGGCAGCAAAAGTACACCCATGCGATAAGGACGCAGCCAACCCTGTTTTAAAATTGTGTTCTTGCGGTTATTAGCTAACAAAACCATATAAAGCTACCCAAAAGTGTCATGTTTCATAACATAGCGAATGCCAGTGATAGGTGGCAAGCTGCATTTGGGGCGCGGGGCCGAGTGTTCCGTTTCGACTCCCGCTGTTAACGCACAAAGGGCTGCTATGCTTTCGCATGCAGCCCTTCATTACTTGGAGGTGGCGGGAGTCGCCTTCGGTCAGCACACTTCGTGTGTGCTCCCTGCGGCCCGCCTACGAGCCCTTTCGCGCACCTCCTGTGCGCTATTCGTCGCTATGGGCGACGCGGGCTCTCCGTTTCGACTCCCGCTGTTAACGCACAAAGGGCTGCTATGCTTTCGCATGCAG
>CAZQIK010000365.1:0-470 GCA_964593085.1 uncultured Spirochaeta sp. | reverse complement strand
CCCTTCATTCTTTGGAGGTGGTGGGAGTCGAACCCACGTCCTAAGGCGCCCCATATACGCTTCTACAGGTTTAGTCCTCTACTTAATTTTCGGCAATGCAAGGTGTAAAAGACAAACCTTGCACGCCTACTCCCACTAAGTTTCGCCAAGTCTTCGTGGGTGAGAAACTTGACTAGTCCCGGTCTGTGTCAAGCAATACCGACGCTCGGAACAGCGCCTCGGGTGCCCGTCGTCACTACTTACGCAGCGGCGAGAGTGTAGTCTGCGTTATCTGCAGTTACTATTGGTGCCGGTTAAAGAGAACGGCACTCTACCTGCCACGGATATGGTCGACAACCCCAGTCGAAACCGGAACACCCCCGTGTTCCTGCATTCTTGTTCACTTAGGATACCGCAGTGCGACGTGTAGGTCAAGATCTGTGTTGCAAGCAACTACTCCCACTCAATGGTGGCGGGAGGCTTGCTCGAGA
>CAZQIK010000364.1:0-2900 GCA_964593085.1 uncultured Spirochaeta sp. | reverse complement strand
GATATATAGTATACTTTGAGGTGTCAAGTATGTTTGGAAAACACAACGCAGCCGAAGATAAACCTGCACGTTCCGGAGAGAGCACGGCACGCTCGGACTGGACATTTCTCACGAACCATTCGCATGTGTTGTTGTGCATTGCAAAAAACCCGCAGGCACGATTGCGGGATGTAGCAGGCGAGGTAGGTATTACCGAGCGCGCCGTTCAACGGATTATACTTGAGCTGGAAACTGCCGGCGTCATTGAGCGCGCGAGAGAAGGACGGCGAAATCGCTACCGCATTATTCCCCACGCGCCGCTACGACATCCAGTGGAGTCGCATTGTACCGTCGGGCAACTCCTTTCCTTTGTCCGTGACGCATGAAAGGGGAGCCTGCGCCGCGCGTTCCTTCCCCAACTCAAATGCTGTCGCGCGTTCGCTGCACTAGCTATGTAAACCCATTCCCATATCGCGAAACGCAAACCGCACCCGCCTCGGCCCCGTGAACTGCCGCAGTCTTTATGTCACCTCCCTGCATTAGACAAGCCAAAAAGGCTCCGGCAAAGCAATCTCCGGCATTGGAGCTGTCCAGCACCTTGTCTCTCGGTACCTTTGAGGCAGCTACCCAGGTTGGGTTCTCAGCACTGCTTCCAGAAGAGAATACAACTGCACCGTTATGTGCGGCCTTAACAACCAGTACATGGCCACCTTGGCAAAATTGGACTGCGTTGTGGTGGAAGGCATGGCTCGGGCTACGCGCTTGGCCTAAATCGGCGCCCAAAAGCATCTCGGCCTCCTTTTGATTTGCAAATATGATCATATTCTTGAGCTGCTTGAGCTGATCTATCATGGGCCGAATTTGAGGGATAACGAAAACCGAGGACAGATCTACTGCACACGACTCGGCCGCAAACTCTGGGAGCTGCTGCCAGTTTGCCATGAGGTAGCCCTCAATAAAGGGGAGGGAGGTGCGCGATATCGGCGGCATCATCTCCGAACTAAAAAGCGCGGCCGCGCCGCGATTAACAAAAGGCCCGGCAGCCGCTTCCCCATGCGTGCCAAGAATTCCCTGCTCGCCAAGAAAGAGAAGACATCTCCCTGCGGCTTCAGTGCGGTTGCCAGCCGGATCATGTAGCGCAAAGCCCTGTTCGTCGGCAATGCTTTTAAACAGGTCCAAATCTCGACCACACGAGCCGTAATACGCGACCCCGGAGCAGCTCCCGGCCGCAACGGCAGCAGCGGTGAATGCTCCGCCCGAAGCGCCTGCAAAGTGAAGGTGCAGAGCACGAGCCTCCAGTGACAAGAGCGTGTCAATTGGATAGTGCCCAGGTTCCGGCACCGTCCCGAACACATCGTCAATTACTCGCCGGTCGTACTTACACGCTATATCGATAATAGGGTTTCCCAAAAACAGCAACTCACGAAACATCGCAGTATCCTAGTTCATAAGCAGCAGGCCGTGGACTGGGGCGCACCCACTCATTACTCGCGAAGAATTGGCACACCACACCGGTCAATGTGGGCCCGGAGCTCCGGGTTCTCAATGTCGTGGTAGTTGCAGAGGTCGATTTCGTAGGGCAGGAGCAGCTCATCTATGGCCTCCTCCAGTTCAGCCATTTTTGCAAGGCTCAAGCGGGTACTCATGATGCAGAGGTCGATGTCGGATCCCTGCCGATGTGTTCCTTTTGCTCGCGACCCATACAGACGTACCTCGCGTATCCCAAGATCTCGGAAAACCCCACGAAGTGCTGCCGAGTTCTCAGCCTCCAAGCCCGGAATATCCTCGGCTGCTAGTTCGGGTGCTTGCCTGGCGGAACCCGGCTGGTTGTCGGCCTTCATTACGGCGAGTTCTCCATTGACTCGCGACGAGTCATTTCTTCTGCTAGTTCGTGGAGCGTCCGGTAGAAGCGCGAGACAATGTACTCCTCTACTTCTCGCGCTACAGCCTCATTATACACATGCGCTGTACGGTTTCTGGTGCGGAGCATCTGCATCCAAGTATCGCCATCTGAGATCAGCTCCAAGCTATGAGCCCGACGAATAGCGTCACGTGAGCCCGAGATGTCAACGAACCCTTGGTACTCAAGCCAGTCCTTAAGCAGGTTCCATCCAGTCTCGTAACTGAGTTCAAAGGATTTGATCAGAGCCTGCAACTCTACACGGTCAAGCTCGCGCTCCTGGCGCCGCTCGTACACCTCTTCAAGGGTGGCCAAACTTAGCCGGAAGGAGTTGAGGCGCTGCTGCCACCGCATGTCGTCACTCATACTGTCAGTATAGATCAAGCCGAAGCAGAAGGCAAAGCTGCAAAAGCCGCGACGGAGACCTGCCCGCAAACAAATACATTGATAACGTACGTACGTTAATATATAATGTACGTATGAATATGACAGCGACCGAATTACGGCAAAACCTCTATAGGATCTTGGATCAGGCGCTCGAGACCGGCGAAACGGTTGAGATCCGGCGCAAAAGGGGAGTGCTACGCATTGTCCCGGAGCGGAGCGCTTCTGTGTGGGATCGCCTTGAGGTTCATGATGTTTTCCCAGACGGCGCCTCTTCGGACATTGATCAACCCTGGGCGAGTCTGTGGGACGGTGAGCCGGAGCTCTATGATGATTCTTCATCTTGACACGCACGTTCTGGTCTGGCTCTATGCTGGCGACTCGGGACGGTTTCCATCACGAGCTAGAGCAGCCCTTGACCACGCGCATCTGGTATATTCACCCATTGTCGAACTCGAACTCAGATATCTATTTGAGATCGGGCGCATTACCGTTGCCGCCAAGGATATACTTTCCTACCTGGAAGCACGTATTGGGGTAGCGCGGGACCAGGCTGTCTACTCGTCTGTGGTTAAGGAGTCATGCGGTCTTTCCTGGACGCGGGATCCTTTTGACCGCCTGATTGTTGGTGCCGCCT
>CAZQIK010000363.1:0-2904 GCA_964593085.1 uncultured Spirochaeta sp. | reverse complement strand
GGCTACATGCCGCGTGCCTGCCGGTGTACGCATTGTTTTGCGCCGCGTTGTTTCCCAGGCAAGCTGGCGTTGTGGTGTTCTCGCTCTATCTCATTGGGCTAGTGCTGGCAATTCTTACCGGCGTGCTTCTTAAGCGTACCATGTTCCACGGTGAGCACTCGCACTTTGTTATGGAGTTACCTCCCTACCATGTGCCGCGTCCGTGGGCAGTGCTTGGGGTAGCCGCCCGTCGCTTGCGGGTATTTACCTGACCTTCCTTGCCTTAGCGCGCTTCCGTCCACTTGGAGAGGCAGCGGAATGATCTCTGAGCTACGCGGTGTGATCCGCCGTCTTGGTGTGGCCGGGGAAAGCGCGGTCAAGCCGAAACCAAGCTGCCAGCTTCCAGTGCGGTTCACTGTGCCAGCTGTCCCCTGGCTGCTTGCGCGCCTGGTCTATCCGTGGTCGGCGCGGCTCCGGCCTACATCCGTGTCTTTCAGTTAACCTAGCGCTTTTCTTTCTGCTGGGCATAGTTCCGGCATCTCAGTATTCTACTCAGTACTCTACCGAGACGAGTGTCAAACCACACGCAGGCGCCGGTGCTGGCGCCTGAGCTCGCAGGCGCGAGGCCAGGATGTGCCGGATATCTGTGGGCAACAGCTCATGGGTACCTGCTGCAACAATAGCACTTGCCATAATGCGTACCTGTCTCCACAGGAAACCATCCCCCCGAACCAGAATCTCAACGGGACTAACGACCGCCGCCCGAGTGCGCACAACCTCAATGGAGTATATCGTGCGCTCCTTGTTCGGCTTAGGCTTGTCCGAGGTAAAGGCCGAAAAGTCGTGCCTTCCAATGAAGATCTCGGCGGCTGTCTGCATGTGGTTAATGTCTAGCTCATTGAAAATCCGCCATGCGCGGCCGTGCAGAAACGGGCTTCCTATAGGCCCGTCTACCACGGTGTAGCGGTAGGTTTTTGCCACTGCCCGATAGCGCGCATGAAAGCGAACCTCTGCCGGTTCCAAAGACACAAGCGCAAGATCTGCGGGCAGGTGTCGGTTGACGGTCTCGAAAAGTCGCGCCAGATCCACCGATGCTGGCACAACAGCGCTTGCTACCTGAGCTTCGGCGTGTACTCCGGCATCGGTTCTGCCAGCACCGTCCAAGCGTAGCTCGAAGCTGGCCGGGGCTTCACCATGCGAGGCTTCCGGCAGCGCCTTGCCAATTATTTCTATCAAGGTTGACTGAACGGTCCGGCCGTTACCTTTCTGCCAACCCTTGAACCGTGCACCGTTGTAGGCAACGGTAAGCTTCAGCGTCTGCATATCTGGAGTACTCATTACTATGATCATAGCCGCGTGCCGCTGCAGTGGTAAAGGTGAAAACGCGGCTCCGTCGTGTTCCAACGCCGCGCGTAGTGGTACACTGCAGGTATGAATAGAGAGGATATCGAGAGGCGCCTGAGCTTCATTCGTGAAGCCGAACGCCTGAAGAGCGTACTAAGGAGTGGTTATACCTCGCAAGGTCGCCCAGAGAGCACTGCGGAGCACAGTTGGCGGCTGTGTCTGCTTGCTATGGTGTTCGAGGATCAGTTTCACGATCTCAACTTCGGTGCGATACTGAAGATGTGTGTGCTCCACGACCTGGGCGAGGCCCTCAACGGTGATATTCCTGCTGTGAATCGGGACAGCGTTCCGGACAAGTCCGGACAAGAACGGCGCGACCTTGAGACGCTCATGGTCCGGTTGCCGGAGGAGCTTCGCGCCGAATTCGGCTCTTTATGGGACGAATACGAGAACGCGGCTACTCCTGAAGCGCGCGTGGTTAAGGCGCTCGACAAGATCGAGACTCTCATTCAGCACAACCAGGGTGACAACCCCCGTGATTTTGACTATAAGTTCAACCTTGAATACGGGAGAACCTACACTGACATGCACCCTCTACTTGCACAGGTGCGTTCTATCGTGGACGAGGAAACCCGCCAGCGCTGCTAACCAACTCCGCAAACAGCTAAAAATCCATGATACTATAACGGTAACCAAGAGGAGGCTGGAAATGAAAACCCTTGCGTATGTTAGTTGTGTCTGCTTGTGTCTTGTTGCGTTTATGAGTTGTGGAGCCAATGCACCGCCCGATGATGCACCGGCAGCACCCACCGTACCTGAGTCCGTAGATATTAACGAGATGTTTGGTACGAGTCTGACCAATGCCGCATCGGACGGAGATTTTGAGATGGTGCGGGATATGGTCGAAGCCGGAGCGGATATCAACAAGACGACTATGTACAGTGAAACCGCGCTCATGCGGGCAGCCGAGAGCGGCCACGCCGATATCGTGGAATATCTCATCTCGCAGGGTGCCGATCTCTACGTAGAAAATATCTACGGGTACAATGTAAAAGTGCTGGCAGAAAGCGACCCGGAGATTCTTGAGATGGTTAATGCGGCCATGGAAGCTAATCCGCAGTAGGCTACCCAATTTGAGCGACATCATTCAGCAAACTGCCGACTACGTTAGGTCACAGTGCGAGCATGATTCCTCGGGCCATGACTGGTGGCATATCTACCGGGTCTGGAAAAATGCGCGCGCGATTTGTGAACGTGAGCAGGCCGATCTTTTCATCGTAGAGCTTGCCGCCTTGCTCCACGATCTTGACGACTGGAAACTCCATGCGCAGGGTGATGGAGAGCAGGGTGATGGAGAACCGCTTCGCGCGCGGGCCTGGCTTCAGGCGCACGATGTCGACTGTGTAGATCGGGTGTGTGAGATTATTACTCACGTCTCGTACAAGGGCGCAGGTGTAGCTAATACGATGGCGTCACGTGAGGGTCTCATTGTGCAGGATGCTGACCGGCTTGACGCCATTGGCGCTGTAGGGATGGGGCGCAAATGGCGTCAAGCCGGTCAGCATCCTGCACAATGAGACC
>CAZQIK010000362.1:0-2907 GCA_964593085.1 uncultured Spirochaeta sp. | reverse complement strand
GGCGTTTGGTACTCATTCGAATTGACTCACTACGGTTGAGCAATATTTTTACCGGGCGGCCTGTGAGGCGTGCGGCAAGCGCGGCTTGAATCTGAACCGTTGGCTCTTCTTTGCCTCCGAAACCGCCTCCTGCTGGGGTATAGACGACGCGAACCCGCTCGGGTTCAATGGCCAACGTTGCGGCAATCATTTTTTGGTATGGCCCCGAGCCCTGGTTTGCGGTGTACACCGTAACCGCTGGCTGTGAGCCGGGAACGGCAAGACAAGCTTCCGGCTCGAGGTAGGCATGCTCAATCTGCGGGGTAAAGTACTCACCCTCTACTACCAGATCCGCATCTGCAAATGCCTGCTCCGGGTTACCCCGTCGAAAACGAACGGTGTCGGCGGTGTTGCCGCCTTCATGGAGTTGGGGTGCGTCGGCTGCCATTGCCTCGTCAATTGAGTGAATTACCGGCAGTTCCTCGTACTCGGCCTTCACCAGTTTAGCGGCAGCCCGTGCTGCTGCAGCGGTTTCTGCTACTACGAGTGCCAGCGGCTCGCCGCGGTAGCGGACGAGATCCGAGGCAAATACCGGTTGATGCGGAATGAACAGACCAAAGCCGTTGCGGCCGGGAATGTCTGACGCACTGAGAATAGTCACTACACCGGAGCTTCTTCTCGCTTGTTCAAGATTGAGACTCAGGAGGCGGGCATGGTCCTTGTCACTGAGAACAAAAGCACCATGCAGCATCTCGGGGGCCTCGTAGTCGGCGGCAAATACACGCTCGCCACGAATTTTGGCGAGAGTGTCTTTGCGCAGCGGTGAGGTGCCGACCGCTCCGGCCAAGCCGTGAGCCGCGCCGGAAAGTTCGGCCGCAGCATCAGCTGCACTGTGTTCGGCCACCGGCAACCCAGCTGCCCGACGCACCGCCCGCACAATGGCGCTGTACCCGGTGCAGCGGCAAAGCTGCGGCTCCATGGCCTCGCGTATCTCGCTGTGTGTCGGGCGCGGGTTCTGCAGCAGCAGCGCTTTGGCCGCCATAAGCATACCCGGCGTGCAGAAGCCACATTGTACCGCACCCTCGGCAACAAAAGCCTCTTGCAGCGCGTGCAGTTGCCCTCCGCGAGACAGAGACTCCACCGTCTCAATTGTCGCACCTTCAAGCTTAGCCACAGGGGTGACACAGGAACGTGTGAGCTTGTCGTTCACAAGCACCGCACAGGCCCCACACTGGCCGTTGCCGCACCCGTTTTTGGTTCCGACAAGCCCTAAGTGGTCACGCAGAACATCAATAAGCACTCTGTCCGATCCGGTATCGAACTCATGCTTCTCTCCATTAACGGTGCAATGGATTCTTGTACTCACTCCTGCCTCCAGTTTCGATTCAGCTCAGGTACTGCTCGCCGTTTTGTCCCGCGCCGCAGCGTAGGATGCTACTGCGGCAGATTGTAGGGAAGCGCCGCATAAAAGGCGGCCGCAATCGGCAAATCCGCAACCCGCAGTTTTTCGTTTGGTGCATGTGCCTCGGCCTCATCTCCGGGACCGAAGCCGATGAGTGGCACCTCGTGAAGCCCGCAGATTGATACGCCGTTGGTGGAGAAGGTCCACTTGTCGACAAGCGGAGCCTCGCCATAGACGTTTTTATGTGCAATGACACCGGCAAGTACGAGCGGATGGTCGGCCGGGATTTTCCAGGTAGGGAAGTATAACTCCTGCCCATACTCGGTGCCTTTCCAACTGGTCTTGGTGTAGTAGGGCACCTCAACGCGCTCAATCTCACCTGCGCCAAGCTTCTTCACCTGCTCAACCGCCAGCTCTTTGGTCTCACCCCAGGTAAGGCGGCGGTCAAGGTACAGCCGGGCCTGGTCGGGTACCGCGCACTGCGAGGGACCATGAGCATGGACCTGGCTCACCACCACCGTACCTTTACCTAAAAAGCAGTCACTGTCGGGTTCTAGTTCTTCGTTCAACTGCTCAAGCGCAACCACGGTACGCGCAGCTTTGTAAGCCGCATTCACCCCGCGCTCAGGTGCGCTACCATGGCAGGAGACGCCTTTGAAGTGCACCTCCATCTCCATGCGCCCGCGCTGACCACGGTAAAGGTTGCAGCTGGTCGGCTCGGTAGACACGGCAAAGTCCGGTTTGAGTCCTTCTTCTTCAATAAGGTACTTCCAGCACATTCCGTCGCAGTCTTCTTCTAATACCGTAAAGGTGAAGTACACCGCATAGGGGCCGGTGTACCCGACCTCTTTTAAAATGCGCCCGGCAGTGAGCATGGATGCGGCACCGCCCTTCTGGTCCGAGGAGCCGCGGCCGTGCAGCCAGCCGTCTTCAATGACTCCAGAGAAAGGATCTCGCGTCCACTGATCTGGATCACCAATCTCAACCGTGTCGACATGGGCGTCGAACGCTATGGACCGGCTGCCCTCACCAACGCGGGCTATGAGGTTTCCCAGGCCGTCAAAACGCACCTCGTCAAAGTTGTACTGCTGGCAGTACTGCTCGACAACCTTAAGCACCTCACCTTCCTCGCCGCCATAAGACTTGGTGCGAACCAAGTGTGAAAGCACTGCGGCGGTATCCTCGGTGTATGCCTCCGATTTCTCACGAATTGTGTCAAAAATGCTCATAATTTGTGTACTCCTTTCGCTTCTATACTAAAGTTATACATGAAACTTTCAATTCCCGCCCTCCTCAAAGGGCCGGAGGAGATAGCTGTAGTCGTTTTGAATGCGTTGCGCAAGCGCTGCGGCCCGCTTAGTTTGAGTTTCATATTTGATGTCGATGTTGGCTCCGTCGTCCGCGCCCGAGTTAGTTGCGCCCGAGTTAGTCGCACCTGGGTCAGCCGCGCCCTCATCGGCGGTGCTTGAGTCCTCGGCGCGCAGGAGCAGCTGCCCCTTATCAACACACATTCCGGGGGTGGTGGA
>CAZQIK010000361.1:0-2915 GCA_964593085.1 uncultured Spirochaeta sp. | reverse complement strand
GCTACTCCCGCCGTTTTTTCCCACGCATTCCCAACGCGTTCCGCGTCAGGCGCCTTCCCAAGATGCGAGGTAGAGTTTTTCGTTGAGTATGCGCCGATAGTGATCCGGGTCGGTGTCGCCCTCGGTACTGACAATCAATACCTGCGCTTCCGGCCCTAAGCCCAGCGCATTCCACGCAGCCTCGGCCTTGGCACTCCCGGCTTGGCGCGCATGCGACAAGGCCAGCACTATACCCAACCCCGCTACTGCCGACTCCCCCGCAACAAGTGCTTCATCATCCCCGCGTGGCTGCGCGAGAACCCGCATTGCCGACGCCGACACCGAGTCCGCCACCGAAAAGTACAGGTCCGCATGATCCCGCAGTATGGGCCAAGCCAGTCGGTTAGGCTCTCCGCACGCCAGCCCAACCATGATTGACTCCAGTTCACCGCCTATGTCGTACGGCTCGCCGTCGGCAATGCGGACCGACTCGTAGTAACAGGCAGCCGCACTCGGCTCAACCACCGCGACTCGAGGCCGCTTGTTCCCATATCGCTCAGCAATGGCGGCAGCCGCACCGCCAGCAAAACTGCCCACCCCGGCCTGTAGAAAAGCAACATCCGGATACTGCACGCCAGCGGCCTGAAGCTGATCCACAACCTCATCCAGTACCACCGCATAGCCCTGCATAATCCAGAGCGGAATATCGCGGTATCCTTCCCATGAAGTGTCCTGCACAATAACCCCGCCATGCTCTTCCATGTACGCACGTGCCACCCGTATGGTTTCGTCGTAGTTACCTTCGGTAACATGCACCTCGGCGCCTTCTTTTTCTATATTGGCAACGCGATGCGTCGACGCACCCTTGGGCATAAACACCACCGCACGGTGCCCAAGCTCGCGCGCCGACCACGCAACCGCCCGGCCGTGATTACCGTCGGTAGCAGTGACAAAGTTCACCGTCCCCAGTTCTGCTCGGGCCTCCGGCGAATTCAAACGTGCAAAACTCAGCTCCTCGGGCGCAATCCCTAGTCTGCCGCCCAGGTAGCGCGCTACCGCATAGGCACCGCCGAGCACTTTAAAAGAGTTCAGATCAAAGCGTTTTGACTCATCCTTGATCCAGATTCCACCAACACCAAGCTCGGCGGCCAGGGCTGGCAGCTGTATCAGCGGCGTTTCTTGATACTGAGGAAAGGTGCGGTGGAAGTTGCGCACCATAGTAAGTACTTCCCGCGAAAACTCATTCGTAGCCGCAAGCGGGCCTGCGGGCTTAGTGTGCGGCGCCTTTCCGGTTTGGCTACTCGGCCCGGTGTGACTGTCCGGCGCTATCCCATCTGCGCTACCTGAACCTGGGTCTCCGACTCGCTGAACATATGCTATGTCATCTTGTGCTGTTACGTTCATCTATTCCCTCCTGAAGTAGCTCTCCGGATCTTGCCTTTGGTAGATGGCCCGGTGTGAGCAAGTCTCTGGTACTCCGCTGCAGTGTCGACATCAATCAGAACTGCCTCGGACTGTGCTTGCGTCTCGCGACAACGAAACTGCTTAAGTATGTCGCGCATGGCGCCTATCTCCGGTCCCGCCTGAAACAAGGCAGGCAGCACCGTTGATCGTATCAAAACCGGGTGCCCACGTCGCCCGTTCCAAACGGGAAACACCGCGTCGGCATCGGGGTGCGGCTGGACATTTTGGTACGCATTAGCCGTAACAAACGGCATGTCCACCGGGGTAACATAGAACCATTCTGTACGAACCGCGGCAGCCCCACAACGTAGCGAGGAGAGCATCCCCTCGCGATACGTGGCATTCCTCACAATTGTTAGTCGTGCAGCGTTTACTGCTCGATCTGGTTGCGCCGAGTTAGCGGTACCCACTTCACCAGTGTCCAGTACGAGATCAGCAAACGAAGCCCGTAGCAGCGCCTCGACCTGATCAGCCTCAGACCCTACGACCACAATGACGTGCAAGCAGACCTCAAACGCCGCCTGTACCGCACGCTCCACCAGAGTAGTCTCGCCCCAGGCAAGCAGCGGCTTGGAGCTGCCCATCCGGGACGACAGCCCGGCTGCGGGAATCAGCGTACTCTGCACCTAAACATCCTCATACCCCCTTTAATATACTCATAACGTGCTTCGGAGAGAACCAACACCCACAAAGCAAGACATTGAACAAGCAGCCGTTTCCAGTACATATTCAAGAGATGTCGGGCACCAAGCTTACTCCGGTTAGGATCATTATCACCGGTGGAACTTTTGATAAAGACTACGACGAACTGAGTGGAGCCCTGACCTTTCGGGACACTCACTTGCCAGAGATTTTACGCGCAAGCCGAATCACGGTGCCGGTGCAGCTTGAGATTGTTCGGCTAATCGACAGTCTGGAAATGCAAGACGGTCACCGCCAAGAGATTGTTACCGCCTGCGCCCGCGCACCTGAGTCTACGATTGTCATGACGCACGGCACCGACACCATGGCCGCTACCGCCCGTTTTTTAGGGGCGGCTGCAGCGCAGGATCCGGCACTTGGCGCTAAATCTATTGTCCTCACCGGCGCGATGCTCCCGTACACCGTACTGCACTCTGATGCGGCATTCAACCTTGGGTTTGCGCTTGCTGCCGCACAGTTGGTAGCTCGCGGTATACACCTGTGCATGAACGGCCGCGTCTTTGCATGGGACAATGCCCGCAAGAATACGAGCCTTGGAATATTTGAAGCAATCACGCCGGACTCCGCAACTCTGGACTCCAGAGCCCCGGACTTCGCAAACCCCGAAAAGGACAGTACGTAATGAGACAGCACCCTATTTGTAGCCGGACAGCCGTTGTGGCTGCACTACTGTTTCTGGCAGCCGGAGCCTATGCCTACGGTCCAAGCTGGGGTGGAACCGCGGTTCACGAGGGGCTTTTTGCGCCACGCATCAATCCGGCCGCGCTTGG
>CAZQIK010000360.1:0-2919 GCA_964593085.1 uncultured Spirochaeta sp. | reverse complement strand
AGCGACGCATAGCCTTCTTTACCATGTTGACGCCCTCAACCAACACCCGATCCTTGTCGGAGTCAATTCTCAGAACGCGGCCAATTTTGCCCTTGTCTTTCCCGGCAAGGACTATCACTTGATCATCCTTTTTAATCCGAAACTTTTTTGGCTCTTGGCGCTCGTCTTTCTTCTTCATTGCGCCCTCCCTACACTACTTCCGGTGCAAGCGATACAATCTTCATGTAATCTGCATCTCGGAGCTCACGAGCTACCGGTCCGAAGATCCGCTTACCTTTTGGGTTCTGCGCCGCGTCTAAGATGACGCAGGCATTATCATCAAACCGAATGTAAGTTCCATCTTGTCGCCGGTACTCTTTGCGAGTTCGCACGATCACCGCACGCTCTACATTTCCCTTCTTAACCGGAGCGTTTGGAAGAGCATCTTTTACCGCAACCACAATCACATCACCCACTCCGGCAGTCTTTCTTTTACTGCCACCCAGCACCTTAATGCACTGAACGCGCTTGGCACCGCTGTTGTCGGCAACGTTGAGAAAGCTGTTCATTTGAATCATTGCAACTCCTCCTGCCGATCGCGCCTATTTCGCGCGCTCAATAATCTCAGTAAGCTTCCAGCATTTATCTTTGCTCATCGGGCGAGCCTCAACGACGCGCACTCGGTCACCGATTTTTGCCTCATTGCTCTCGTCATGCGCTTTCAGCTTTTTCGTCTCTTTAACGTATTTCTTGTACAAGCGATGTTCACGACGCTTTGCTACAGCAACTACGATGGTCTTTTCCATTTTGTCACTGACAACTATGCCAACAAAGCTTTTCTTACCTTTGGCCTTCTGTGCGATTGTATCTACCACATCAGGCACGCTATTCTCAGTTTCCATAACCTACTCCTGTACCTTCTCTAGCTCGGAATGGTTGTAAATTAATGTATTCAACCGAGCGATGCGTCGTCGGAGCAGTCGCTTCTCCAGCGGATTGTCAACATGGCCAATCACCATGTTGAACCGAAGTTCTTGGTACTTTTTCTTCAGTTCCTCTCGCTTACTCACGAGCTCTTCAAAGGTCAAATCTCGAAACGAGTCTCGCATCTGCCTCTCCTATATCTCGCCGCGGACGACGAACTTGGTCTGAACAGGTAACTTGCTTGCGGCAAGCGCCATAGCAGACTCGGCCAAACTCCGGCTAACGCCAGCGAGCTCAAACATTACCGTGCCTGGTTTTGCAACTGCAACCCACGCCTCCGGGCTACCTTTGCCTTTACCCATCCTGGTTTCAGCAGGCTTCTTAGTGTAAGGCACATCCGGAAAAACTCGGATCCAGACCTTTCCACCACGTTTGATATGTCTGGTCATAGCAATACGCGCAGCTTCGATTTGCCGCGCGGTAATCCAATCCGCCTCGAGTGAAACAAGCCCGTACTCTCCAAAGGAGATTCGGTTGCCCCGCGTCGCTCGGCCTCGCAACGACGTGCCGACCCTCCGCATTCGCTTTCGATATTTTGTACGCTTCGGACTCAGCATCTCTAACTCCTTGCCCCAGTCTTTTCACGTTGCTTTTTGACCAAAACGCCTGCATCTTCTTTGCGGCTGTGCTTGTATACTTCACCGTGAAAGACCCAGACCTTTACGCCAATCACACCAAAAGTTGTAAAGGCTTCGGCAAATCCATAATCAACATTCGCCCGCAGAGTGTGAAGCGGCACGCGTCCATCCTTCTGAGTCTCCTCACGAGACATTTCAGCGCCACCCAGTCTTCCGGCTATGCGTATTTTCACACCCTGTGCCCCAGCTTTGGTGGCACCGGAAACCGCCATCTTAAGAGTTCTTCTAAAAGAAGAGCGAGACTTCAACTGGCGAGCAACGTTAAGGGCAACAACCTGGGCGTTCGCCTCAGCTCGTTTAATTTCCTTAATCTTAATTTGTATTTTTTTGCCAGCCTCTTTCTGCAACATCGTGCCAATCTTTTCGATGTTCGCACCTCGCGTGCCAATGATAACGCCGGGGCGCGACGTATGTATCACCAACGTAATTCGTTGAGGATGACGAATTATCTCCACATCTGCAATTTCAGCGTTTCGCGTCTCCGGGCTCTGCGCCAAAAGTCGTCGCAACTTTAAGTCTTCATGTAGTGTATCTGCATAGTCACGCGGATCTACAAACCACTTTGAGCGCCATGACCGGGTAATTCCCAGTCGAATTCCAATCGGGTTTACTTTCTGTCCCACACTACTCTCCCGTGATCTCGTCCACCACAGCGGTGATGTGACTCATACGTTTCAGAATCAAATCCGCCCGCCCACGCGCGCGAAACCACATGCGTTTAACCTGTGGCCCTTCGTTTACTTGAAGATCCCTGACAAACAGCATGTCTTCATCGAGATTTTTGTTCTGATACAGCGCATTAGCCGCCGCCGACTGGATTACCTTCTTTAGAAGTCTCGCGCTCTTCTGAGGCGCGTTCTCTAAGATGGCAATAGCCTCGCTGTATGGTTTTCTCCGCACAACATTTGCAACACGCCGCACCTTAAAAGGCGAAACCAATAGGTAACGTGCATGCGCTTTATATCCCGTTTTTTCAGCCATAGCGATTCCCTATCTCTTCCCGGCTTTTCTATCGGAGCCGGAGTGCCCGCGAAACAGTCGCGTAGGTGCGAACTCGCCAAGCTTGTGACCAACCAGGTTTTCGGTTACATACACCGGAACCCACGTTTTCCCGTTATATACAGAAATGGTGATTCCAACCATTTCCGGGATCACTGTTGAACAGCGAGAAAACGTTTTAATCATTTTTTTCTCGCCCGATTTGTTCATCGCTACCACTTTGGAATAAAGGCTTTTGGCGATGAACGGCCCTTTCTTGATTGATCTCGACACTGCCTACTCCTACTTCCTACGCTTTACAATGAACTTACCCGAGGGC
>CAZQIK010000359.1:2451-2924 GCA_964593085.1 uncultured Spirochaeta sp. | reverse complement strand
GGGACCCCCGCCGCTATAGTAGCGTTTGCCCCCTCGAGTTGCGGGGCACAAAAAAAAACAAACATGACCCCAACGTCAGGAACAACCGCCGCAATAGCGCTAACGGCGTAGCCAAGTCTAAAACGGAACCACACATACAGTAGAATCAACCCCATAGCAAAGCCCACCAGAAGGAAGGCATTACGGGTAAGATCCGCTGAGAAGCGAGGCCCAACGAAATTGCGTTCTACCTCATTGACACTACCATCTCCAAAGCGCTCCTCAATTGACTCTATAACGCGTGCACCCATGACCTCCGAGAAATTACGTATACTACCGTCGTCTCGGACACGCACCGTAAAAGTGGGGCGCTCGTTTAGGCTCACTTCCTGCACCTGTACGCCGTCGATCCCGGTTAGCAGCTGCCTTACATCATCCGCGCTGGGCGTCTGTTGCGTCTCTATTTCTAATTGCTGGCTGAGCCCCGCTTGGAA
>CAZQIK010000359.1:0-2441 GCA_964593085.1 uncultured Spirochaeta sp. | reverse complement strand
CCCAGATTAAAGCCGCCACGGGTGTAGGTCATTGCAAAACCGGCAATTATCAACACTGCCGATAGCGCCAGCGCCGGAAAACGGAGTTTGGTTATGTTGAGTACTGTTTTCATGCTGAAACTCCCCAGCCGATGCTTAGCTTCGAACGCTTTAAAACATCAACCGCAAAATCAAAGGCCAATCGCGAAACAAACAACGCCGAGAACATTGAACACACAATTCCGACCGCTAAGGTAACCGCAAAACCTTGGATAGGTCCGGTACCCAGTTGCGAGAGGAAAACTGCCGCGATAAAGGTAGTGATATTGGCATCCATAATTGCCCAGAAGGCCTTGTCATAGCCAGCCTTAACAGCCGCCTTCGCACTCTTGCCGAGTCTGTACTCCTCTTTGATCCGCTCAAAGATGATAACGTTGGCGTCAACTGCCATGCCGACCGTAAGAATGATACCGGCAATGCTGGTAAGTGTAAGCGTCAGATTAAATGCCGACAAAATTGATACCATGAAAAACAAATTCAAAAGTAACGCTGCATCGGCAACGATCCCTGCTCCGTGATAGTACAGCAGCATAAAGACAAGCACTAGTGCAAGGCCGATCGTGACCGCTTTCAGACCTGCGTCTATCGTAGCTTCGCCCAACGAAGCTCCAACGACTTGCTGGTTTAAGATTATTAGGTCAATAGGCAGGGCTGCAGTTCGAAGCACCGTGGCAATGTCGCGAGCCTGCTCTTGATCAAAACCGGAAATGCGAACTTGACCGGTTGGAATCTCTTCTTGGATCGTTGCATACGCACGAACGCGCCCATCCATAACAATTGCCATGCTGCGGCCAACATTGTCTCGGGTTAACCGGGCAAACATATCGGCCCCCTCGCGATCAAGGACGAAGTTAACCGTGGGCCGGTTTGTCAGTTGGTCGCGACCTACCTGCGCCTCAGTTATATACTGACCGGGAAGACCATGCTCACGTACATTCTCGCGAACTGCGATATAACGAACAAGTTGATCTATGCCGTACACGTCTCGGGTCATATAAGGTACGACCTCGACGCCCGCAGGGACAAACTCCGGAACGCCATCGATATCGGGATCCCAACCGGGGGTTTGTTGCTGCTCTTCAATGAGCTGTTCGGTCACTTCGTCATCCACAATGTGGAAATTGAGGCTACCACTTCCCATGAGGAAAGCATTCACTCGCTCCCGGTCGTCGTCACCTGGAATCTCAATACCGATACGCCTACCTTCCTGCCGCCGAATAACAGGCTCCGTGACTCCGAAGCGGTCGATCCGGTTTCGCAGGACATCAACGGCTAAATCGACTGCCTCATCTAACTGGGCGTCACTTGGTGTTTCCCCGAGGCGTTCGGTCAGGCTCTCGGCATTAGCCTCAAGCGTCACGCTTATACCACCGGACAGATCAAGTCCAAGCTCAACGATGCTAGTTTTCATATCCTTAAGAGCAATAACCCGATCACGATGATGCGTCTCAATAACCCCAAAGGCCTCTCTCTCACTTCGAAAAGCGGCAAGAAAGTCAATAACACTCCAGTCGTTGGGTACATCTTCACCGGACAGCTCCAGGTTCTCTCGAGCGTAGGGTAAGAGGTAGTTGTACTCCTCAGGAAGCGGCTCGGATCCGTCTTGATCAACCCGTTCCCGCAGATCCAGCAGGACCTCACGGGCCTCACGCTGGGCATGCTCACGGATCTGCTGCCGTGATGCCGCGGCGAGCTCTCTGTCAGTGTCCGAGATAAAAAAGTACCAGTTGATTGTAGGGTACAGAAAAAAACCGCCAATGATGATCAGCGTTAGTGTGAACAAAAAACGAAATCTCTTACTCATGCTTTAGACTCCGGCGCCGGATGCCTCCAACCCTGTGTTGAATTAGTAGTATTCTTATTTGTTGTCGTCGGTTGCTTCAGACTCTGACTCCGACTCCGTCTCGGCCAGCGAAGCGGCCTCTGCTTTCTCTTTGCTTTTACCGCCACCGGCGTTCTTTTTCTTGTCGAGAACCGTTGAGACCGCGCTTTTGTTGAACTCCAACTTAGTCTCTCCATCAACTCGCACAACAACAACGTCGTCTTTTACGGCATGAACAATGCCCCGGATTCCCCCAATAGTCACTACTCGATCACCTTTACTCAAAGATTCAAGCATTGCCTTGGTTTCTTTTTGTTTCTTGTTCTGTGGTCGAATAATAAGAAAGTAAAAGATCAGGAATACGAGGCCAAACGTGATAAGGGTTGGCGCCATAGACGCTGCGCCTCCTGCTTGAAGGGTAGCCATATTCTCTAATAATGAAGCAATCATAATGTACATCCTCGCTTGTGCGGATTTTCGCAACGTTAGCACAACGCCTATCGGCTGGTCAAGCTAAGACAATTCCAAGCGATATTCTCCTGAGAAAGCTCTTTATATAAGAAGGGTCTTGTTTACGCCC
>CAZQIK010000358.1:0-2924 GCA_964593085.1 uncultured Spirochaeta sp. | reverse complement strand
AGCACCGTAACTGGCGGGGCATCCGGGCCCAGCTTGCGTGCCTCGGAAGCCACTGCCTCGGCATGGGAGGCATCGGTTACGACCAGGATCTCACTCTGCACGCCGACGGACAAGGCTCGATGAAAGGCCTCACCCAAGAGCGTTATGCCGGTGCCAGGGTCCATAAACTGCTTAGGCGATTGGCGGGTAGAGGCGGGCCACAACCGGGTTCCAGTACCACCTGCCAGAATAATTGCCGAGTCTATCATGCCGCCTCCAAGGCATTAGTATAGCAGGCTCACCTCACAGCGCAAGGGTGTAGTTTCTAGCCGCAGATCGATCTTGACCCCGGTAGCTAGCTACCCGTACACTTACGGTTACCCTCGAAGCGACCAAAAAGGAGGCCCGCATGGCCGGCGGATTCACGCTATCAATTTATCCTTGGGTGTATCTTGCCCAGTCTCAGTCCGACGGGAGCTGGAGCGAAGAATACCGAGAGCAACCGCACATGAACCCGGCAGAAGAGGCGGCCCTGCCTGCCCATGAACGTGAAGAGCTGCTTACGCAGCGCAACTCCTTTCCCGATCTCCCGCTGGTTAACTACACCACGCAGTACGGCATGGGCTGTTTTGAGGGCCTTAAGGCTTTTCCCCAACCGGACGGCAGCTTGAAGATTTTCCGCCCAGACGAGAATGGCAAGCGCATGGCGCGCAGCATGAAGGGGCTCATGATGCCGGTATATCCTGAGTCGATGTTTGTGAACGCGGTCCGTGAGGTAGTGCGCCTCAACCATGAGCTGGGCTTTGCACCCAGCTATGATCCGGCCTGGGAAAAAGACGGCTTTGTAACTGCCGAGGCAGTGTATATTAGGCCCTTTAGTTTTAGTGAACCCGGTATCGGTCTCAATCTCTCGGCCCGGCCGTGGGTGGTGACCGTTACCACACCGGTAGGCTCGTATTTTGATCTTGACGCACCCTCCAAAGCCATAACCAGCTCCTGCGTCCGAGCAACGCACGGCGGCACCGGCTGGATCAAGTGTGACGCAAACTACGTTATTCCTACGCTTGAGAAAAAACGGGTGCAGGCGGAGGGCTACATGGAAGCGGTATTCCTGGATGCCCGCGAGCAGCTCTACATCGAGGAAGGTTCTTCCTGCAACATCTTCTTCTATCTGAACAATGGAAAGCTGGTCACGCCTGAGCTTGGTGATACGATTCTGCCCGGCATTAACCGCACCAGCGCTCTTGAGCTGGCCCAAGACTTGGGGGTCGATGTAGAAGAGCGGCCGATCACTATAGATGAGGCAATGTCCGAGGGTACCGAGTGTTTCGTCACCGGAACGGCCGCAGGAGTTACGTATCTTGAGTCCCTTGAGCACAAAGGTACCACGCGTGTGTTTGGTGACGGCACTATGGGTGAGCTGACAAAGAAGCTGCTGTACACCATCAAGGGCATTCAGTACGGGGCAGAGCCGGACACGCACGGCTGGATGCTCGACGTCTAGAACTCCAGTTCGTCAAAGTCGCGCGGAATATCTTGGTAGATCTGCAACTCATACTCGGGGCGCGGATACAAGGTCTCGCGCATGTTGAGGAACGATAAGCTGGTGGTTGCGGAGCGGCGTCCGGTCTCCGGGTCGCGCCGGTAGTTTTCCGCAAACTCCATGGAACGGGTAAGCTGCACCATGCCTTCGGAACTTTTGTTGGGGTCGCCGGTGCGCTCGCCTATGCGCTGTTGGGTCACACCCAAGTTGTTATTCACGCGTATAATGTACTCTATTACGTGACGGTGCTGTGGGTCTTCATCTACCAGAAGGTTGCGAATAAGGCCTCGCTCGCGCTCCATGCGGTCTCGCAGCTCAAGGTAGTAGCCTTCAGCCGAGAAGTAGTTTTCATTGTTGTACAGTGTGTTGGCGGTTGCATACAGCAGGTTAGGGTCCGCACTAAAGCTGCCAGCAGCGTTCATGAACTCGTCTAAAGCTTGCTCAAAGCGCTCGCGGTTGTAATGCACGAAGCCTTTTTTGTAAGACACCTCCCGCGTGCGATACCCAGCAGACTCGGCCTCACGGAAGCGTCGTAACGCTGCATCCAGCTCACCGGCAATGTAATAGTGTATATCCCCTAAACCGGCATACAAGGAGCCAAAGCGTTCTTCGGGCTCAATAAATCCAATGGAGCGCGCCTGTTCATAGTGGGAGATGCCGTCGCGGAAATGCTGTTCAGCAAGCAGATAGTCGTTACGCTCATAGTGATACCGCCCTGCCCTGCCATAGGTATCCACCAGCATAGCCATCTGCCGGGGTGTCAGTGGCTCGGTTTGCTCAAAGAGGCTAATGGCATTGTTGAGTGCCGTTTCTTCATCCGTTGGACGGCTTACGCGGCTAAAGTATCGTGAGAGGTGGAAGTGGAGTTCCGGGATATCGGTGCGCATAGCAAGTACACGGCGCAGTACATCGCCTGCATCATCTAGTTCATCATAGTCAAGCAGGTAGCCACCCAACTCGGCGTAGACGTAGGGGTCAATTTCCGCCTCGGAATTGGCCTGAAAGAAATCCTTAAGCGGCATTACCTCACGGTAGTTGTCGGTACGCATGAAGTACAGCAACATGCGCATGAGTAGCCGGTCGGTGTCACCATGCTCCTCGATAGCGGTGGCGTAGCTTAGGCGCGCATCCTCGTAACGCGAAGAGTCCTCTCGGTCGGCCCACAACATAAAGTTGTCACCCTGCGCGACAAGTACATCGATATCATAGAAATTACGAAATCGATACGCGTCCTCAAGCCGGTCCGCCTGCCGCACCGCACGCTCACCGGCTTCAGGTCCCTGTTCGGCGCCTTCTCGTACTATCTGGAGGAGTTGCTCCTCGTCGTAGCCACTGCGGTAAGTGTCCAAGATTTCATCCGCCCGTTCAAAGTCAGATCGGAAGAGCACACGTCTGAACTCCA
>CAZQIK010000357.1:0-2933 GCA_964593085.1 uncultured Spirochaeta sp. | reverse complement strand
AGCCTCAACAAGATACGCCCGATACAGCGTTTTCTTGTTTTCTCGGACGTCCGAGCCCGGAGCCTTGCCGATATCGTCCCCGCTCTCGTAGAGTCCAATCTCATCGTCCTTTATCTGGAACACAATGCCCATATACTCACCAATTTCGTTGAGCCGAGCGGTTGCTGCTTCGTCTGCGCCCGCAAGAACCGCGCCTAGCGACAGTGGCAGCGAGAAAGTGTACCGACCAGTCTTGTAACGGTATACCTCCCGAATATCGCGGGGAAGAACTTCCGCCGGATGAAACCCAAACGAGACATCGTTCATTTGTGCGACGCCGACAGAGATGATCTCTCGTGTAACCATGGATAAAAGCGTACGTAATGACTTATCTTCACAATCAAGGTGACTGAGAATATCTATAGCAAGAAAAGCAGAGACATCGCCCGCACATATCCCAAGTGAGAGTCCCAAGTGTTCTGCGTGTTGATACCCGTCGGCAACTCCCTGTTCAACATAGCGAGCATGTACCGAGGGTGCTCCCCGACGCTGCATATCTTCGTCCATGATATCATCATGAATTAGGAGAAAGCTCTGGAGGAGCTCCATCGCGGCCGCGGTATCTACGACCGCCTCATCTTGAGTTTTGCCATACAGGCCCGCGCCCAGTAAAACCAGCACTCCGCGGATCATTTTCCCCCGACAACTGAATTCATTAAGTGACTCCGCGAGGTCAAGCCCCCAGTGATTAACCGACTGTAGATAGTCATGCCGTTCGTGCAGAAGATGTGGGAGTCTTTGCGAAATCGCACGCTTTGCATTGCTAAGATAGGAGTTCAGCATGTTGGAGATTCCTTCATGTACCGAAAAGTAAGATTAGTTGGCACCCAGGAGGTTCCCAATTCCGCGTAGTACGATACGAGAACGCTTTGGTTTAACCTTCCGTTCGTACACAACAAAAGGATTCTTTTCTATTGTACGTGCCGTCCAGTCATACATATCACCGGCTGTTTTTACTGCGGTACGTGTTCGAAATGGAATCATGGAATAACCCTGCTCCGCTTCGTTCATCCAATTGCGATAACGCTCAAGTTCCCTGCGCACGAACGCAACAAAAGCGTCCGGCTTAGACCGAACCTCATCTGCCTGCAATGAGTCAAGCTCGCAGTCCTGAAGAGGTAGATACCTTCGCCCTAGCTGGTTGTCCTCATCTATATCGCGAATAAAGTTGATGTATTGCATAGCTCGCCCTAGCATGCGAGCAGCGTGTTCGGCGTCTTGGTTTAACCCAAGGATTCGCGCCATGCACAAGCCAATTACTTCCGCAGAGCCATAAATGTATTCCAAAGTTTCATCAATGGTATCGTACGCAGCCTTGGTAAGGTCCAGTCGCATTGAATGAAAAAAGGCGTCGACCCATTCCGGGAGTATTTCTACGCGCCGACATAACTCTGCAAAGGAGTCAACGACAACATCGTTGGTTGTCGTACCAGCAAAGGATGCATGGAAGTCATGCTGCATTTTGTCAAGTGCCTCAACTTGTTGGGGAAACGAGTCAACATAGTTGTCGGCAACCCGGACGAATGCATACAAAGCAAACACATCTTCCCGCACTGAAGCAGGAAAGAATCTGCTTGAGTTGAAGTAAGTTTTGCTTCCATTGCGAAACGCATCGTACTGAATAGTCTGAACTTTCATTACCGCAGAATATAGCAAAGTGAAATAGAAAAGGGTACTGGAAAACCACACGGATGCATAAGACTTTTTCATTTTATTAGCCGGAGATGTACGTCTACGTTGCGGGACCGTTCGAGCACATCCCGTTGCTGGTCGATGCTGGCCCTGCTGCCGTCTGCTCCGAGCACCGTGGTTGACACGGGGACAGTTGCAGCGTTAACTTGAAGGCCTATTAATGATCAAGCAAACAAGCGGAGGCGGGCAAGATTAGCAGGAAACTCGCCGACCTGTCTGCGACACACATGAGGTAAGTAATGAAGAAATTGTTTATACTAGGCTTGATATTCAGTATCGTTTTGGCCGCTCCGCTTTTTGCTGGAGGTTCGAGTGAAGAAGCCGCCAGCGAAGAATCCCAGGAAGCCTCCGAAAGTAGTGATGTTTCCGCCGAGCCCGCACCAGAAGACAGCGTGTCCGATGACGGTGTCGTGGGTGAAAACAAGATTGTTCAGATTCACTATGAGGGAACCCTTGAGGATGGGAGCGTGTTCGATAGTTCCGAGGGACGAGAACCGCTTGAGTTCCTGTATGGGGTTGGCATGGTCATTCCCGGACTTGAAGATGGTCTGCGCGGCATGTCTGTCGGTGAGAGTGCAAACATAGAGGTGAGTTTTAACGATGCCTATGGTCCCTATCGCGAGGAGGGCCGAGTTGAGTACCCACGTGATCAAATTGATGAGTCGATACCGCTGGAAGAAGGCATGATGCTACAGGGACAAGGACCTGAAGGGCCTATTCCAGTTAGAGTTCTGGAAATTGAGGAGGAGACGGTACTTCTTGATTTCAACCACCCGTTTGCAGGAGAGGATCTCTTTTTTGATGTAGAGGTTGTTTCGGTACGTGATGCAACAGATGAAGAATTAGACACAATTTTAGGCCGCCGATCGCCCCTACCCGAATGAATAACTTGCGAATCTTCCATAAACTGCCGACTTTATGTCGGCTTTTTTTATGCATCCACATTCGCATGCAAATTAGCATGGTATTTTTGGGAATTTTATACTGTTTCTCACCGTGCTTTATCCTGATGAAGTACTTATACACACTCAAAGGCAACGAAATAGCTCATATTTCGACTATACGCACTTTAAACCTTTGATTAATTGTAAAAGTTAACACGCGTTCTATTCGATTTGAAATTTCTTCTCGTAAAAACAATAAAAACCGACTTCCATGCTTGACCACAAAAGATTTATTCACTATTGTACTATAATATCGCG
>CAZQIK010000356.1:0-2963 GCA_964593085.1 uncultured Spirochaeta sp. | reverse complement strand
CCATGAAGACCTCTCACAGGAGCGTTGCCGCCAAGCGCACGTACAACCGTGGTTGCGTTGTGATCTATCATGCCGATGTAGGTGCCCTCGTAGCTTCCCGGCGCTCCCATAGCGTCCGAGTAGAGTTCACCACCAAGCTCAACTCTATGGCCACGGGCAGCCGCGCCTTCAATGATCGCCATCATTGCTCGGTCAGGAACTGTGGTCTCTGAGAAGACCGCACGTACATCGTTGTCTACGATATAGCTTACCAACCTGTTGACGTCCTCAAGGCCCGCCTCGGACTCGGTGCTGATTCCTTGCACGCCTAAAACCTCAACCCCGTACGCATCGCCAAAGTATCCAAAGGCATCATGCGCGGTGATCAAGACCCGGCGATTCTCTGCGATTGTTGCCATGATTTCATGGACGTAGGCGTCAAGTTCCTCTAACTGAGCAAGATATATGTCGGCGTTTGCGCGGTACTCTGCCGCGCCATCCGGGTCGAACTCGCTCAGTGCATCTACCACAACATCTACCGCACGCATCCAGAGCGATACATCCATCCAGAGGTGGGGATCAAAGGCCTCTTCGTACTCAGCATCCTCCAAAAAGAGCGACTCATCGACCGCCTCGCTGACTGCAAACACGGGTCGAGTACGCGCCATTTGAACCAGCGTGTCACCCATGCGGCCTTCCAGCAGCAGACCATTGTAGAAGACGATATCAGCACTTTGCATGCGGGCAACGTCTGAGCGGGTGGGGCGGTACAGGTGGGGGTCGATATCTGAGCCCATGAGGGGGTGGACATCGGTGCGGTCTCCGCCCACGTGTGTAGCGATGTCGGCAATCATACCAGTTGTAGCAACCACTGATATGGGGTAGCTGGGCGCTTTATCCGTCCGCGCTTGTTCTCCCGAGCCCGCGTTAACCAAGAAGAGAAAGACCAATGCTGATATTGCGGTTAGGGCGGTTAAGCGTCGAAACATGTTTTTCTTTGCCATTAAAAACTCCTTATATTGTAAGTTCAAACTCTCAAATTGGACTACTCAAAATATAAAGACTTGTAAGATGGCTGTCAAGCCCTTTCTTGGAAAGGTTAGATCTCTGTTTTCAGCAAAGGGAGTTGTCACACAGCAGAGCGATATAGCATATTGTGTGCATGAGAAGAAACCACGTGTTATGACTCCCTCTGAAGTATTTAACGCAATGAGTCGGCGCGGTGCGCAGGGCGCAGCGCCCCAACACCTATCTGTTGTATCTGGAGCGGTTCCTTTGGAGCTTTCCGGCACGCTATTTCGGGTAGGGCCTGGGCGCCTGCGAAACTATGGCTTAGACTATGATCATCTCTTTGACGGAGATGGCTTTGTCCAGCGTTTTTCGTTTTCTCAGGGCACCGTGCGGTTCCGCTCCGCATATGTTGAAACCCCGCAGTTTACCCGAGAACAGCGAGATGAGCGCCCGATATATCGCAGTTTTGGTACGAATCTTCCAGGTGGACTGCTTCGCAACGCCTTCCGGTTTAATCTTAAAAACGCAGCCAATACCACACCGCTCATGGTAAACGAGGACTTGCTCGTGTTGTGGGAAGGAGGGGCTCCCCACCGAATAAACCCGCAGTCGCTGGCTTATCGGGGTCACTGGACGGGTGGTGGGCCGTTGCGGTCCCGTACTGCGGTAGAGCGCATAATGGGTAACGGCCGCCCTTTTAGCGCGCACCCAAAACGCATTCCAGGCACACCTGAAATCTTCAATTTCGGCCTGTCACCGGGGTTGCGACAGCGTCTGCTCCTGTACAGGGTCAATCCCGACACCGGCGCTGTTCAGGTAACTGAGACAGTGCTTCCGAGACTTACTTTCATGCATGACTTTGCGGTTACCTCTTCCGGAAGGCGGGTGTTTTTTGATGTAGGCGTGGCCTTTCACCTGCTGCCTGCCTTTGCTGGCTTGATTCCACCGGCTGCATCCATCCGCGAGGATTCCAACGCGGAGACTATCATTCGCGTATTTGACAACGCCGACCAGCAGCAGATCCTTCCCGGCCCCAGTGGATATGTCTTCCATATTCCTAACGGATACGAGGAGGAGTCTGAGTCTCAGACTGAGATCGGAACGAAGGTCATTGTCGATGCCTGCTGGCTGCAGAGTTTTCCTGAGACCGATGATTTTCACGCAATGCTTAATAACCGGTTTCCGCGTAATCCACTTCTTCCGACTCTTACACGACACACCATTAACCTCACAAATAATGTTGTGAGCAGTGACGAGCTCAGTGAGTATTCGTTTGAGTTGCCCGCCATTAACCCCGCTTTCCAAGGTCGGCGTCATCGCTATATCTGGGGAATTGCCGAGCCACCAACACGGCGTCCTGCTGCTACTATGTTCGGTATAGCCAAGGTTGACACTGATGTTGCTCACACCACATACCGCGACTACTATCCACTTATCCTGGGCGAGCCGGTCTTCGTTTCGTCGGGCACTGACGAGGACGAAGGCTACCTCCTGCTATTGGCCTTTGATCCACAAGACTCGCAGGGACTGCTGCTTATTCTCCGGGCGGAGAACTTAGAGGAGATTGCTCGTCTTGGTTTACCGGAGGCGACACCCTTAGGATTTCATGGTCTGTGGGTAGGAGACGAAGAGTAGCGGAGACCGCGCATCCCGATGATTAGAGGTGGCCTCTGGAGCTTTCGCCCCAGAGGCCTATATATACCGAGCGTTTATCTGGTATCTGCGATGTTCTCTGCGTTACTCAGAAAATCCTTGTTCGTTACTCAGTATTGTTGAGGAGATATTCAGGAGTATGCCGTAGATTACCTTGGAACCAATATCTGCCGCTGTGAAGGTGAGCTGCTGCGCAACAATGGCAAACTCATAGTCTGCAACTCCCAGAGACATTAACGCTGGCATGAGGTACGCACCGGGATATAAGAACCAGGATATGTAAAACAGTGGCAATATCGCGCCAAAGATTCCCTTGGCCT
>CAZQIK010000355.1:0-2981 GCA_964593085.1 uncultured Spirochaeta sp. | reverse complement strand
GGAGTACAAAAAGCGCACCGGCAGGTCTCGTTCCCGAAGCGCGCGGACAACCAGGTCAACCGAGATAATCTCGCGGAAGTTGCCTATGTGAATAACGCCCGACGGTGTGATGCCGGAGGCGCAGGTAAACTGTTTTTTGTCGGAGCCAAGCGGGCCACGCTCACGGATAACCTTCTCCGCATTTATGTCCGCCCAGTGCCCGGAGTTGAGAGTTGGCTCATAAGCGGCGTTGTTATTTAGATTCTCAGATGTAGTACTCATTGCAGTGCCATTATAGAGATCAGCCCGCCCGGACACAAGGTGAGCAGTAACGTTGTCCTTTGCCGGAACAGTAAGGCTATAACTGGCGGGAGCTTTCGCCGATAAAGTGAAATATGAAAGAGTCGTCATTTATTATCCGTCTGTTTGTACTAAGTATGCTTGGTTTCGTAGTGTCGATTGGTCATCTGTCGGGCCAGGTTGCCAGTTCAGCGGGCACAACTACAGGCACGAGTGTTGGTATTCATAGCCTTCCGTTGCCACAGTTGCGCGGCGAGCCGGGCTCGCGGGCCCAGCGTGCGGTGGCGCAAGCAGTAGACGCGCTTGAGGACTCTCGCAGCGCCGAGGTGCCTACACCACGATTGCCGCTACCGAGCATAGAGACCGCAGCCACCGATACTCCGACATCGACCCCAATTACACGCGACGAGGACCTTGGCATTGACCTTGAGGGCATTGCATCCTGGTACGGTGGTAAATTTCAGGGTCGTCAGACTGCCAACGGAGAGGTCTTTGACACAAATGAACTCACGGCCGCGCATCGAACGCTGCCCTTTGGTACCTTGGTACGGGTTCATAATCCGCAGAACTCGAGTTCGGTAGTCGTGCGGATAAATGACCGCGGCCCTTTTGTCGGTAATCGCATTATAGATCTCTCACGAGCCGGAGCAGACGCCATTGGCATGACCGGTGACGGCGTTGCCTTGGTACGGCTTGAGGTTATGTATGTGCCAAGCAACCATCAGTTTCACACTATTCAAGTTGCCTCGTTCGGGAGCAGGAGCAGCGCCATGCGGCTGCGAGACAAGCTCCGAGAAGCGGGGCTGGAGGCTGCAATTGAAAGCCCCGCCGAACCGGCGGTGCACAGAGTAGTGATTCAAGGGGTGCTGCTGGACGATATCGACAATCTCCGTGCAGACCTCACACAACTCGGCTACGCAAACGTGTTGGTGCGCCGCCGATAGGCAAACCCATATCACGCTGGACAGCTGCGCCAAGGTCCGCTATACTGCAACCTTGCGGCCGGGCGCACACATACCATGAGAAATCGCAATCATACCTACACATATAAGCGCGGCGCAGTTATTAGCGCGCTCATTATTCTCTTTACCGGAGCGATAGCGTCTGCTGTTTTTCTGGCGCATTTTCACCTGGTACCGCATATCGTCAATCGTGTGATCACGTCTCGGCTCGATATAGCGGCTCAGCACTACGGCCTTGAGCTCGGCATAGGAGCCGTACATCATGTAGGCGGTTATGAGCTTCAACTGCTGGACATTGTTGCCCGCGACCGCACAAACGGCCACTACCTCGAGATAGATTCACTACATGTGAGCGCTGGACCCGGTATCTGGTTAAACCCCCAGACTTCTGTACGTAGGGTCGCAGTTGGATCAAGTACACTCCACCTACATGAGGGCAAAACCGGCATCGGCTTGCCTACTCCGAAGCCGTCAGATGTAGACAAGCCTACGCTACATCAAGCAAGCATTGTTTCTGAAAGCGCGCCCACCACCGGCGGCACAGAACATGGCGACATCGGTCTCTATATCGCACGACGTCTGAGATTGCTCGGCAATAACAAAGTACCGACACTCACGGTGGGAGAACTAACGGTATCCTTCAGCTCCGAGAGCGAGGTGTCGGTGTTTCCATGGGCCGGACTCCGTGCCGAGGATCTCGTACTCGGAGCAGACCGAGTTGCGGGCTCTTTTCGGTTTGCATCACGTGAGCAGCACAACCTGCGGCAGGGGCAGCACGACTCCCCACGGATGCCGCAAAACGCACTATCACAGATAGAACTACCGGAAGCCCTCGCCTTTGAGTTCCTCCTGGGTGGTGGCCCCGCAGACACCGCTGGCACGGTGCAGTTCACCCCGCGAGCAACCCTACACATTGGGCCTGGAGCCGGTGGGCTGCCCGCTCTGCACGTAGAAATGTCCGGCGCACAACTCAGTGGCACCGGCGCTATAGAGTTCTACGATGTGGCCATAGCTGCTCGAACGGGGAGCTCCGCACGTGCCAACGGGGCCCAGCGTACCGAGCCCTTTTTTGAGGCACCCAAGCTGAGAGTCTCCCTTGCCATGAGTGAAACCTTTTCCGCTGCCGCGGAGAGTCTGGAAGGCTTGCGTACGAACTCAACCGTAGCTGGGCTTGACCGGCGTCGCACATGGTCTATTGACTGGGCGCTTGAAACGCTCACCGCGCTTGAGCTGTCGCAACCAAGCCTGCGCCTCAGTATTGATTCGCAAGGTCGTTACCGCATACCGATCACCGGTACCACGCGTGACAGGGCGGCCACGCATGACGGCGCGGCCGCTACGATGCCGGAAGTCGCTATAATGCAGTCGGAGGCCGAAACCAAGTCCAGCAGCCAAGACCTCTCACGCATTTTGCAACGTATAGCTGCCGTGCCGCGGCTGCGGGTTAGTGACGCCGAGCTTGAGGTAAACGATTTCCGTAGCCTGAGCGAGGCCCGCCTCAGCTCTCTGCTTCAGCTCAGCAATGTTAACTTTAGCTCCCGTCGGGACTCAGATGTCACGCAACTACAAAGTTCCGGGCGCGTGCATTCCACTGGGCCGGGCACGTCTCGCAACGGAAGCACTGAGGGCAGCTGGGACATTGATTACGTCCAAGAAGATGGGCAACCGCCCGATATCGACCTAAACATTGATCTTCCAAACCTGACCGCCATTTCCCAACTATTTGGCTCCAACGTGGTT
>CAZQIK010000354.1:0-2981 GCA_964593085.1 uncultured Spirochaeta sp. | reverse complement strand
GTACGTACTCGTGCAGCAGTTGAGGCTGAAGACCAAGATGCTGGTATGCAGGATGTCCGTTTGCGCATTAACCTGAATGCAAACATTGATGACTACAACAGCGCAGCCGCGCGGTTTCGTCATGGTACTGACGACGGAGCAACAACAGCATACTTCGACCGTGCACACGCAACCACCGACCTCGGTGCATGGCTTGCCGGTGAGATGGGTGTAGAGCTTCCTGTTGGAATTAGCTACAACATCGGACTCAACGAGTTCACCTATGCCGACGTTGCCGACAACAGCAGCTACGGTTTTGAGGCGCTTCAGAACATTGATGACTTCGATCCTGCATTGGGTAGCCAGCTAAGCATTAGTGTGCCGGACATGGCAAACGTATACTTTGCCCACCAGTTCACCGGAGACTGGGGTAGCGAAGATAAGGTGTACATGCTCACCGGTGTTGACTCCAGCGTAGACGTTGGCGTTGGTACGGTCATGGTGGAAGCCGTGTACTCTGCTATCGGTGTAGAAGCCGCTGACGGGAACATTGGTTTTGCTGCTGTGTTCAGCTCAGACGCACTTGTAGAAGGTGTTAATGGTTACGTTGGAACAAGTTTCACTGTTTTGGGCGACGACGATGACGACGACTTCAACTACGGTGTAGGCGCTGGCGTTGCATACGGAAACCTGGTGTGGGCCGATATGTCCTTCGCAGGTGGTGTCGGTGACGTTGCAGACGATGTGAAACTGCTTGGTCTTGGTCTTGGATCAGATCCGGTAGACTTCCTCTCCGTTGGTTCCGGTTTGGTTGTTTGGCTGGGTGAGGGAGACCTCAACAACGATGAAACCCTGCACAACGCAGAGCTGTACCTGCAGCTCAAACCGGGTGCTATGACCTACACCGTCGGTTACTACTGGCTGGCTGAAGACGCTGCGCTTGATGGTGCAGACCTTGAGACCCCAGAAACTGATTACAGCAACGTATACTTCACTGCAGAGGTAAGCTTCTAATAGCTTCTCAGCGTTTGCTTTGAAGAGGGCCACCCGCAAGGGTGGCCTTTTTTGGGGGACAGATGCTAGAACTCAAACTGAAACTCGGCACGTTCAATAGGGCGGCCTCCGTCCTCAGTGACCGGAAGTATCACTGTGGCGCTCCCATAGCGCGGGAAACGGCCGTAGAAAACAAGAAGTCCGGTTTCTGACTGGCCTGAAACGAAGGTTGTCGTGTTCGCAAAGAGGGAAGAGTTGATTTCGGAATCTCGGCGTTGTCGCTCAATGGCCGACCGGCGCTCGTCGGTATCGAGCCGGTCCCAGAGCTGCGTGAATCGAAAGCGGGTCTGAGCCGCCGCAATTGCCGGTCCAAACTGCAACTCAGCTGCGGTGACATCAAAACGAAAGGGGCTTTGTGCCTCGACATCAAGTTCAAAGACCATGAGGCGCTCGTTGGAGATTCCCCGGGGAACGATAAATGTGTTCTCCCTGTCACCATAACGCGCTCTGAGATAGGCTTCATCAACGAACTCAAGACGCATAGTAAAGTTTTCACCTTCTACGCGCTTGACCGGGTCTCCCTGAACCTGCATGGGCTCAAGTGTGGTGCACCCGGCTAAACCTACGGCAGCGGTGATACTGGCTATGAGAAGTAAACTGTGAGAATAACGGTTCTGTTGCATTCGACACCTCTTATTTTGTTTAGTATGCTAATTGCAAGGATATCACATTTCACGGGTCGATGATGACCAGGACTAAGGACAAACCGCCATCCACGGTTGATGCTGAACAAGGAGCTTAGGCTATGACATATGGTTTTTTACAAGGACGGCGTTGGCTATTGCTCTTCTCGGTTGCGCTGGTCTTGGCGGCCTGCGCCGACGACGCCCTGGAAGTTGGTCGCAGCGTCGGCGAGATTCATGACCAGGAAGGCATTCCGGTAGCAACACGCGAGATTAAGCCTGAGTCATTCAGGAGCTACCAGCGCTTTACAACATCGCTCAGTGGCAACGCAGAGTCCACCGCAAGTGCCATGGTGGGCGATGTAGTAGAGGACGTGCTCTATGAGGTGGGCGACTACGTGGAAAACGACACAGCTGTTGTAACCTTCCCCACCGATAACCCGGCGCTCAACTACGAACAGGCTCGAGTGGGTTACGAGAATGCGGAGACCTCCTTTTCGCGCATGCGGCGCTTGCATGAAAGCGGTAACGTGACGCAGCAGGCCTTTGACGATGCCAAAGCACAGTACGATGTAGCCCGCGCAAACTGGGAGTCTGCCCGTAACATGGTACGCGTTCGCGCACCTATCTCCGGCTACATTACCCGTATTCAGGTGAGTAAGTCGGACAATGTTGCGCAAGGCGACCCCCTTTTTACCGTCTCAGACTACAGGCAGCTGCGCACTACGGTTTGGGTCTCAGACCGTCATATTTCAAGCATAGAGGTCGGGCAACGTGCAGTGGCAGAATGGCAGTCCACCGAACTTGACGGGGAGGTTGTGCGGGTCGACATGGGAATGGATGAGCACCGCAAAGCTTTTGCGGTGCGCTTGCGCTTTGAAAACCCAAACAGACGCGTACCAAGCGGCGTGACGGCATCGGTCACTATTGAGTCCTACCGCAACGATCAAGCCGTGGTGCTGGACTTCCAGGAAGTGCTTGAGACCAGTGACGGCACCTTTGCCTTTGTAATTGAAGATGAGAGCGCCGTGCGGGTACCTCTTGAGATTGCGCGGCGTCAAGGCACGCGGCGTGAGGTGAGCTCGGGTTTGAGCGCGGGAGACGTGATTGTATCTGAGGGCGTGAACCGCATTTCAGACGGAGCTCACGTGCGGGTTGTGAACGGTAACTCCGAGATCGGCTCGCGTTAGCCCGCTGCAGAAGGACATTTCATATGAACGTACCTGAACTATCTATTCGCCGCCCCGTCTTGGTGACAATGTTTCTTGCCGCACTGCTGCTTGCCGGTGTTATTGGATACCGCTCGCTTGCCTTGAACTATAACCC
>CAZQIK010000353.1:0-2986 GCA_964593085.1 uncultured Spirochaeta sp. | reverse complement strand
CGGTAAGGAAAGAAATTGCACGCCGTTCACTCGAACGTCTGATATCCGACGGGCGCATACACCCGACTCGCATCGAGGAGGTTGTCCAAAAGGTAACTCAGGAGATTGGGCAAATAATCTATGATGAAGGTGAGAAAGTACTTTTCGACCTTGGTATTCACCACATGAAGCCTGAAGGAGTTCGTGGAATTGGGCGGCTCCATTTTCGAACGAGCTATGGGCAGAATGTGCTTGCTCATAGCAAGGAAGTAGCGGTTTTTGCCGGTATGATTGCGGCAGAGGTTGGTGCGGATCGCGAACTAGCCAAGCGCAGCGGTCTACTGCATGACATCGGCAAGGGCATTGAGACCGACACCGACAGCAATCATGTTGAACTTGGTGTGGAACTGTCACGGCGAATGGACGAAGACGAGCGAGTTATTAATGGCATTGCGGCACATCATGGTGACGTACCGCATAGCTGCGCCGAGTCGGTTATTGTCCAGATTGCAGATGCACTTTCGGCATCACGGCCGGGAGCACGACGTGAAACTTTGGACAACTACATTAAACGCCTTGAGAATCTGGAGAGTATTGCAGAAGAGTTTGATGGTGTTGAGAAAGCGTATGCAATACAGGCTGGCCGTGAGCTGCGAATAATGGTAGATCACGAAACCGTTAGTGATGGGGGGGCCAAGGAAATTGCCAAGGCCATTGCCAAGAAGATTGAAGCCAACCTTCGCTACCCGGGTCGAATCAAGGTTACGATGATTCGCGAGACGCGGATTATCGAGTACGCGCGCTAAAGTGGGCTCGCGAAAGTTCAAAGTACTGGCTCTCGGAGACATTATCGGCGCCGCGGGCCAGCGTGCTGTGGTTGCGGCCTGTGCCGGTTTAAAACGACGGCACAACGCAGACATGGTTATTGTTAATGGTGAAAATGCGGTAGAAGGCTTCGGTATTGACGAAGCCACAGCACAGCGGCTGTTTGCTGCCGGGGCCGATGTTATAACAACCGGCAACCATGTTTGGCAGCAGAAAAGTGCTATGTCCTACCTTGATCGTGAAGAGCGCATCTTAAGGCCTGCAAATTATCCCGGGGGTAACCCGGGGCATGGCTATTGTGTAGTTGATGTACGAGGAGAGACGGTTGTGGTTCTCAACGTGCAGGGGCGTGTGCGCATGCCGGGTATCGATTGCCCCTTCCGCACCGCCAAAGACATAGTGCGAAAACTTAAAGGCAAAGCGAAAATCTTCATAGTAGACTTTCATGCCGAGGCTACTGAAGAAAAAGAGGCCCTTGCCGCGTACCTTGATGGTGAGGTGACATTGGTTTTTGGCACCCATACCCACGTGCAAACTACGGATGAACGCATCCTGCCTGGCGGCACCTCTTTTCTTACCGATATTGGTGCCTGTGGCCCGCACGATAGTGTCATCGGGTTTAAGTCTGACGTTAGTGTGCGTCGCGCCTTGACGCAACTGCCGCTTAAGAACGAGGTTTCAGATACAACAGCGCGACTGCACGGCCTTGTACTCAGCATTGATCCACTTACCGGGAAAACTGTGAATATTGAACGAATACAGGAGGACTCACTAGTGTGAGTTCACATGGATCGCGCTCAGGCCGCCCGCAGGGACCAAGAGGTACAAAGCGCCCGAAGGGCCCGGGGAAAGGTCGGCAAACAGTGCTCGACCTGTGTCGCGAACGTTTTGTAGGTCTTGAGTCGGAGCGACTTTATGCGGCTATCCTGTGTGGCGATATCTACGTCAATGGTGTTCGAGAACGCAATCCAAAACAAATTGTCCAAAGCAATGCAAAAATTACGCTGGAATCGGTAGAGGCGCCTTCTTGCTTCAATCAAGTGGAAGGTGGTGCACCAAAACATGGCCATTACGTTTCTCGGGGCGGTGAAAAACTGGAGGCTGCCTTGGCCAAGTTTGCTCTTGACCCGACCGACTGTTGTGTCCTTGATGCCGGTGCGTCTACAGGCGGTTTCACCGACTGTCTTTTGCGGCATGGTGCCGAATGTGTACATGCGGTAGATGTCGGCTACAATCAGCTGGCCTATGAATTGCGCAACGATGCCCGTGTGCGTGTGCAGGAACGAGTCAACATTAAAAGCGTTACACACCTTGTCCCGCAGCCGGATTTTGCCGTTGCCGATCTATCATTTCGCTCGTTGTGCGGGGTAGCTGGGCACCTGTTGTCGTTGACCACGCGTGGGGTTCTTATTGCCTTGCTAAAACCGCAGTTTGAGCGACAAAGCCACGTAGCTCAGATAGTGCAAAATCAGAGTGATGGGCAAATGATTCCAGCTTCCGGCGAATTTGATGGCGTAGTAACAGACTCGAACGAGATCCTAAGAATTGCCGTCGGCACAGTGGCCGCTCTGGAAAGCGAGCAGGCCTACACGTGCGGCGTGTGCCTCTCGCCAATTAAGGGAAGAAGTGGTAATCAAGAGCTGTTTTTACTACTGAATAGCACCCCTGCTACACGACTGCCGTCGGTAGAGGCCGATCTCCGTACCCTTTTTGGGCTTTAGTGCTTTGTGGCGACCAGCGCTCAGCCAAACGAATCCCGGTGTAAGGGTTTGCCAATATAGACACCGTCTCCACCCAAGAACTCGCGTTCTTGGCCCTCAATAATGATTTGAACCGCGTCTACAGTTGGAAACTCGGTTGTGGAGTAGACCACCTGTTTCAACTGTGCCATATACCCCTCGACGCCTAACGGGTTAAATTGAAATGCCTCGTTAAAGTTGAGATACGCAACACCGCCGCGAACCGACGCGGAGATCAGCCTCGTGTCGTCTGGAATAAGATGGTGAAGTCCTCGTTCAATTTCCTGCGAGTTTGGGCCAGTTATTAAGATTTGTAGCATCGCCGTTAATGGCGAGTCGACAAACGAAACCTCGCGGAGCACACGGTCCGGGTAAATGGTGCCCTCATCGGTCACCCGGATAAAATAGAGGGGAAAATCCCGACTGCGAGTCCTGGTTGTAGT
>CAZQIK010000352.1:0-2991 GCA_964593085.1 uncultured Spirochaeta sp. | reverse complement strand
GGCAGTTAACCGCAATCAGGGGTACAAACACGCCCAAACGGGCCCGCATTTCCGGATAGACAACCGCCAGCAGAATTTCTACAACCGTGGTAAGCGCAGCAATTACCGCCAGCGAGGTTAAAAACCTGGAACGTCCCGATATACGCATATCTATAATGCCCAGCAAGGGCGCCGCGGCAACAAGTACCGCCAAGGTACAAAGCCCAAGAACTACACTTTGAGACACATGGGTCGTCACAAACAATGCCGGACAAAGGCCGACAAGCCCGACAAACACAGGATTCTCGTGTAAAGGAAAACCTACTGCACTACTATCCATGCCTCTCCCCTTTTGCTCGCTGCATACCATATACTCGGGGAGCCGTTAGCCGGTTGATGAACGGCACACACACGTTCATGACCAGCAGCGCTGCCGCACATCCACCAGCCACTCCCCCGAAATGTCGGAAAAGGTATGCGAGAACTCCAGCTCCAAGACCGTAAACCCACATACCGAGTCCCGTGTTGGGCGAAGAAGCCGGATCGGTTGCAAAATAAAAAGCCGTTAGAAGGAAACCGCCAGACAGAATTGCAAACAAAACATCCCCTTCTCCAAGACCAAGTCCGAATGGTATTCCGCCAAGAACTCGTGTCATGAGGGCAAACGCAATAAAGAACGACGCTGGAATTTGCCACGGTGCGGTACCCGAAGCAAGAAGGTAGATACTTCCAAGCAACAGTAGTACGGCCGAGACCTCACCAATTGCACCAAGCGTATTGCCAAAAAATAAGTCCAGATATCCGTGGGGAAGCTCTACTCCAATTTTAGAGAACAGCTCCTGATTCACAAAATCGGTTAGGCCTATGTCGAAAGCCGATGTTGGATATCCCGCTGCTCGCAACGCGCCGATAGGGCCCGCGCCGCTCGAACCAGCTGTGTCACGAACGATTCCAAGCGGCGTGGCACCGCTCCAGCCTTCCGGAAAGCCTATAGGTGCGATCCAACGGGTCATCTGATCCGGCCAGCTCATCTGAGCAAACACTCGGGCGGCAAGCGCGGGGTTCATCCAGTTACTGCCGAGACCACCAAAAGTCATCTTGACAACCCCTATTGCAAATGCGGCCGAGAGAAAGGGAATGAACACTGGAATACCCGGAGGCATAGAAAGACCCAGCAGGAGGCCGGTAAGAACAGCACTTCCGTCATGCAGAGTAATTGCTTCCTTGTGAAAAGTCAGCGCTAACTCGGTTAGACAGGCTCCAGCAATTGCAGCTACAAGGGGGAACAATGCACCAAGACCGAAAAGAAAAACCCCCCAGACAACGACAGGTACAAGGCAAATTGAAACACCCCACATCATTCCGTGCGTGGTTAATGCTGAGAAATACAGAGGCCCCTTACTTGGAACGACGGTCGAGCTCATAGCTGATCCTCACCATAAGAGGGCTGCAGCGTAACCCTGGAGTCCGAGAAGTGCTCTGTTTTAGACTCGGCAATACGCTGCATAAGCGGTATTCGCGAAGGGCAGACATGGGAGCAGCACCCACATTCGGTACAGGCGTTAAGCCCGTTTGCTTCTGCTTTTAATTGCCAACCATGTTCAATGAGCTTGTAGAGACGTTGCGGTTCCAGTCCCATGGGGCAGGCACGTACACATCGGCCACAACTAATGCAGCTACGACGCTGAGCATCACGTATCTCGGATCGGGTGAGCGCCACAATACCGCGCGTAGTCTTGGTCACCGGGGTGTCAAGGTCGGTCACCGCAAATCCTGTCAACGGATCCCCCGACACGATGCGAACGGACGATGCGTCGAGACCCCCGCATTCATCAATCACTTCACGGAAACTGGTACCGAGACGCACCTTAACGTTTCCCGACCGGGCAATACCGCCTCCGGCAACCGTCAAGACCCGCTCAACACACGGTTTACCGAACAAGACCGCTTCCGCCGTTGCATACGCGGTTGCCGCACCAAGAACAAAGCACGACACGTCGTGCTCGTCCTTGCCGTAAGGAATTTCTTTTCGCTGTACTGATCTGAGCAATTGTGGTACAGCGGACTGCGGGTACTTCGTCCCAACCTCAAGAACTCGGGCTGAAGACTGGCGCTTACCAAGCTCGTTTCGCAAGGTATGGGCCGCCGCCTTTTTGTCGCCCCCGATCGCAAAGACGATATCCTCAGTATGAAGCAAATGAGCAATGATCTCGGCACCGGTCACCAGTTCCGAACAGTGTTCCTGCAGTAACCGGTCTTCGGAACTGAGGTAAGGGCCGGACTCAGCGCCGTTTACAATGACGCGGCCCACACCGGCTCTACGCGCGTGCTGCAAACTGCGGTGAAGTGGGAGTGGGCTCCCGCTTAACTCCACAATACCAAGATCACGAAGCAGTGCAACCACTGCTTTACGCGGCATACTCCGCCAATCACGTTCATCCAGATCCTTACCGAGCTTAGAAAAAGCACCCGAGAGCTCAATAACTACGGCTTCGCACTCACCGCACTCCGGAATATGAAGGGTGCGTATTCGTCTTACGATGCCGGGCACAGGTGCATGAACATGAGCACCATCAACCGGTGCCCGGCCGATGAGCATTCCCTCGGTCACCCGACTGCCGGGTTCAACCAAGCGTTCGCAGATTGATCCCCAATGCTGCCGCAGAGGTACAACACACACAGCAGGAATTGCGGCATTCCAAATGCTACTATTGCGCGTGCGCTCTTTATCGTCGTGTGGATGTATGCCTCCCTTAGGGAAGCTTCGAACTACTGTCATACTACTTCGATGTTCCTTCGTTTATAGAGCAATTGGGCGACTCGGCCACCTGTCTCGAATGTCGGAAATAGCGCCGCCAGGCGCAGCGCCACGGGTACAAGCAGAAGCAGCACAACCGGGATGACAGCATGAATGAGTTCCGACCGGGCCCAGTATACGTGTCGAACCGGGCGGTACTCAACCCCGTTTGGTGAACCCGCCGCCTGCAGCATCGACTCTATACCTATAGTGCC
>CAZQIK010000351.1:0-2992 GCA_964593085.1 uncultured Spirochaeta sp. | reverse complement strand
CTCTGCATGAGAGTGACTCATGAGCGGGGCGCCAAAGAATGCCATAATCGCGTCGCCCTCATATTTATCAATGGTACCACGGTGATCAATGATGACATCACTCATCTCGGTCAAATACTCGTTGAGCAAGGTGACGATATCTGCAGTGCCGAGAATTTCAGAAATTCGGGAAAACCCGACGATGTCGGTAAAGAGCGCGGTGAGCTCTTTTTCCTGTCCGGCAACCCCAATTCTATCCGGATTTTCCACCAACTCGCTGATGACCTCCGGAGCAAGATAGTGTTCAAATGTAGAACGAATAACCTGTCGGTCACGCAAGGCTTCCAGATAATTACTTGCCAAGGCCACAAGCGAAACAACAACGACAGGAAGCGTAAGGGAAATAGTCGGAACGTAGTAAGAGGTGAGCCGCAAGAAGACAGCAACGGAAACAATCGGCACAGCTATCCCTGCAAGTGCTACAGCAAGTGAACGTTGGCCCGAAGTGATTGCTACCGCGCCAGCAGCCGCCGCCATCCACAAAATTCCAAGAATCCAGGCGGGCATCCAGGAGCCCCGGTCAATGAAACTACGGTTGCGTATCATAGATACAACCGCGCCGTGCAAGCCTAGATTCGGAAACTCTGCATCAAAGGGGGTAACTCCCAAGTCGGTAGTGGAGGTTGCAGTGTAGCCGATCATACTTGTGCTGCCCGCGACAGCCTGTTCTAAAAAGCGCCGAAGTTGTTCTACTTCCTGGTATATCTCACGAGTAGCTGGAAATATTGTGTTCACGTCTTCTGCAATGTCCGCCAGTTGATCGGCAATTGCAGGCGGTGCGTCGTCTCCGGCAAGTTCAGTAAGGTCATCTAAAATTTGTTGCTGAGCGCTCCCCTGCAAAAAGCCCCCTGCCAATGCGATAAAGGCCTGTTGGAGTCGGCGATACTCTCCAAGCAAGGTTGGATTTCCGGACGCGCGGGCTACTGCCAGGGTGTCTTCAGCGGCATTGGCTGTCTGAAGAACCGCTTGCGAACGCTGATCCAGATATCCAGCGTCGCTCATAATGCGTAGATTAAACTTGAGATCTGCAAGTGCGCTCTGATATTCAATGATGGTACTCCAGGAGAATTGACGAAAGCTCTCTCCAAAAGATCTTCGCGGCCAGCGAATTACGGTCTCCCCTTCATCGTTGAAAGGTATACGCAATGAGGCGCCGTTCGCGCTTTCAAATGTAGCCGCGCCGTTCCTCAGTCGCCCCTTCTCATCAAACTGCAGCTGTTCCGGGTCTGTGGGGCTCAGCCCTACAACGGCAGCCCCCAGTTGCATCCTTAACTCACCGTCTATTCTTCGGATTAGCTCTACAGTTCTGCTTACTCCGTCAGGGTCAATCCTCTGGTTAACAAACCCTTCACCCGCGGCTGCCTTTCGAATAGCTGGGATAGCACTCCGTAGCCGAAGAGAGTTACGTTCTTCAATGGTTGCGGGAATATACACATTGCCCAGTGCGTCAATTGTCTCGGCGAGAAACTCATCCCGGTCAATGAGCACTTGATCAAGAACCGAACGTGGTATTTGCTGCGGATACTCGGCAGCGATACTCTGCCAACGACTGCGTTCAACGAGCCAGGGGCTTGCCTCACTGAGCTCGATATCGAAAAGGATTGATTGCGGGGAAAATTCACCCAATGTAACTAGTCCGTCGGCCAAGACTGCTCGACTCCATGGCCACTCTCCAACAAGTTTGAGCGCTCGATCGTCTATGGCCACGACTGTTATAGCGTCGTCGGTCGCAGATTCCGGAACAACCCGTAACATGCGGTCAAAGACACGACTTTCAAGCACCTGATACCAGGAAAATTGATTGAGAAGAGGAATGGCCCCCGTTACTATTACGGCAAGCGCGATAAGCACTGCACGGGTTCGCGAAAATGTGTGTATACTCACCATATGTTACAATATACACATACAATCAGTTGGAAAAGCGTAGTTTGTTCTGTCTTATTCCTTGGTTTTAGCTTTATATGTTTACCGTTGACGGCCCAAAATGCGGAATTCCTGGAGGATTTTGCCACCAGCTACCCGGTCACGCACGGTCAGCTACATACCCTTCTTGAGTCGGCGGGTATCAATGCATCGGTAGTTGATGGCGATGCACCGTTGCGGGCGGGCCAACTTGCCTACGTAATCATGCAGTTGAGCGACGCCAATGGCAACGTAGGCTATCGGCTGTTTCCAGGTCCCCGGTACGCTATTCGGACTCTTCGCGACGACGGCCTATTCCCGCAGTCTCCTCGTCGCCTTTCCACCGGGATGCCACTCGACGGTACTACTACGCTATCGTTGTTGCGTTCCGCGCTTTCCTCGGCAGTGGCTTCCCGTGCAGCTTTGCAGACTGATCCGGCGCCTCCGCTAGCAATAGCGCCGGGGTATCTGCTTGGCCCGCCCGGCGGTCCACGGTTGGAATGGGACATGGAGCATGAGGTGGGAGTCACGTACCATGAGTTCGAGGAGGGTACTACAGAGTTTGCCTCCACGTCAGCCCTGGACACCCAACTCATATTTTCTGCCAATACTCGCCTCACAGGACGTCTGGAAATGCTCACGGTTCGTGCAGATGACGGCTCCGAGTCGATAGACCTTCGGGTCACTCAGGCGCGCGTAGACTTGTTCCAGGAAGAAGCTACCGATACATGGAACGGATCCTTATCAGTCGGGAGAATTGATGACCGGCCAGTTGTTCACGACGGGGTCGCAGCAGCGCTCTCAACGGGCACGGTGCTCGCATCGGTTTCAGCTGGTTACACTGGACTGGTAGCGGCAGAACTGAATAATTTGCCAATAAAACAAGATGGGGACCTTACAGACCGCCCTTTTGGAGAAGGAACCTTTTCACCAGAATGGATCATAACAACCGGGCACCTACTTTTTCCAGAAGTATGGGGCCGACAAAACCCATCGCTTGCTGTTGTTTCACTCCTTGATCCAGACGGTTCCGATCCTATTACGCAAGTTC
>CAZQIK010000350.1:0-3002 GCA_964593085.1 uncultured Spirochaeta sp. | reverse complement strand
AGAGATAATGAATAAGTACAACCGCTTAGGAAAACTTGAGGAGAAGGTTGTAAAACGGCTTAACAAGGCGTTGGGTAAAAACGAGCGGACGTTGCAGACAGCGGAGAAGGCGATATTCACGCAGGCGTATTACAGTCGGTGGTTATTTACGAATGAGCAGATCGGCGTTGTAATAGACTTCAAGCTGCTGAATCCTGAGCGGGTACAAGGGGTCCTTGATAATCCGCTTAAAGATATCGCACAAAAGCGGTTGCGGTTTTTAGGCCGCGAGAGAATACGTCGAGCGATCAAGAAGGGCGTTATCCGGGGTGAAGGGTATCCGGAGATGGCACGGGAGATACGCAAGGCGATAAACGGCACGGCTAAGGATGCGTTGCGTATAGCAAGAACGGAAGGCGGCAGGGCGCAGACCCTCGGGCAAAAGACGCAGATAGAGGAGGCGTTGAAAGAGGGAGTACAGCTTAAAGTAAGATGGGATGCGACTTTAGATAGCAGGACCCGGCCGGATCATCAGGTTATGGACGGGCGGTATGCGAAGATACATGAAGACGGTACGTATCACTTTAACAGCCCGGTCGGCAGGATCGAGGGGCCGCGGCTCTCAGGGGTTGCGAGCTTTGATATCAACTGCCGCTGTAGGATTACGGAAGAAGACCTTGAGCCGCCGGAGACACGGCGGGCCGGAGACAAAGGGGAACGTGAGGTTATCGAATACAAGACCTATCAGGAATGGGCCGAAGAGAACGGCACATACGATAGGCACAATATACCTAAGGATTGGAGGGGTTAAATGACAAGAGTTGATGTGGCAGAGAAGGAAATAAAAGAGCTTAAAGAAAGGGTGGCTGCGCTGGAGAAAGGGCAGGAGAAGCCGAAACCTAAAAGTACGGTGCAGACACAAATAGGCGAAGTATAATTTAAGGAGAATATAAATGGCAGATAATGAACAGGTTGAAACAGAAGAGGTTCAAACTGATAATGAGACTACCGAAGATCGCGATGTAGTCTCTAAAGAAGAGTACGAGGCGATACGGAAGGCACAAGCTGGATCAGATAAGAAAGTCAAAGAGCTACAGTCCAAACTCAATGACTTTCAAAAGATGCTGGAACAGAAAAACCAAAAAGAGAAAACGGCAGAGGAACAGCTACACGAATTAAAGCAGCAGTTAGCCGCGAAAGAACAACGCGAGCTACGGTATAAGAAACTGACTGATGCCGGAGTGCCCGAACTATCAAAATTGTTCGAGTTCGATATTTCGAACGCGGACGGATTAGATGAGTGGGTTGACGCCGCTAAGGAGCTCATTGAAAACAAAGCTAAGGCGTTGACGGACGCAGAAGTAAAACAACGGTTTCAGAACAAGGAGAAACCAAAAACAGGTGAGGGTGTTAAGAGCAAATATAAAATTGAAGACTTCCGGGAAATGAGCGAGGAGGACTTTAAAAAGCTCGACCTGAATCAAATAGAAATACAGGGGTAAAATATGGCAATTACGAACTTTATACCAGAGATATGGTCACAACGTATATTACAAGCATTCGATAAAAACTTCGTTTACAGGAATCGGTGCAACTCTAATTACGAAGGCGAAATCTCTAGGATGGGAGATACGGTCAACATTCAGTCGGTAACAGCACCGACCGTTTCCACGGCATACGCCGCGGGGTCTACGGTGCCTTTAGAGGCTGGACTTACTGACGGACAGACCGTACTTAATATTAACAAGACACGGTCGTTTAACTTTTATGTTGACGACATTACCAAAGCGCAGGCTATGCCGGGGCTTATGGGCGAAGGCATGCGGAAGGCAGGCGTTGCGGTCGCTAACTCGATTGACACGTTCCTCGCGGGGCTTTACGTCGATGCGAAAGATTCCTCGGTCGGTACGGACGCGCTTGGGACGACTTCGGCAGGAGCGGGTTCTGCGATAACAGTAGCGACGACCGGAGTACCGGCGATTATGAAAGCGTTTGTCACGGCGGGGCGGTTGCTTAATGAACGGAACGTTCCCGGAATGGGCAGATGGGCGGTTATAACGCCTTACCTGCACCAGGTGCTCTTATATGGGCACGCAATACAGGGTGGCGGTTTCGACGTACCGAATGATCCGTCTATCACGAACGGATTTGTTGGGAAGGCTCTAGGCTTTGACGTCTATGTGAGCAACAATGTACCGAGCGGCAAGGGTTCCAGCTCTAACGCAACTGTCTGTACATTTGGGACAAATGACGGTATTACTTATGCCGGACAGCTGACGGAAGTTGAAGCACTGCGGAGCCAGAGACGGTTCGCTGATGCGGTGCGTGGACTCTACTTATTTGGGGCTAAAGTAGTACAGCCGACTGCGATTGCTAAGTTTGTATATCAGACTAGCTAAAGGAGGTAAACTATGGCAGCTACAGCAGTAGATGTAATTGGACTAGATTTAAACAAAGTCAATGTGACAAAACGGAAAATGGTCACGGCAACACCGAGTTCTGCGGGGTCAACGTTTGCGATATCGGCGAGTAAAGTCGGCGATTACAGCAAGCTTGCATTGATCTTGCTTACAACCGGGTCAACAGATGACATGCAGATCACCGTGTATAAGTCAACGCTGTTTACGGATGGCGACGATTATGTTGCGGACATTAGTTCTTCTCATCCGGTTGGGTCAACGTCGGCATACAATTTTGTCGGGCCGTTTGACTCTGCGAGGTTCAAGTCAACGAACGGATTAAAGTTTAAGCTTGCATCAAAGACCGCAGGCGATACGGCTAAGGTTTCGGTGTTCGCACTTGGGTTTCCGGGTTATAAATAAACTATACAGGGCGGGGCGGTTGCTCCGCCTTTATTTTTAAAGGAAAGGATCAAGAATGAGTAAACAGGTTGAAACAAAGAGGGTTCAAACGTTTGAAAAAATTAAGAAAGCGGAAAAGGTAATTATTTTGGGGACGGCGCAAACAATGAAGGACGCGCCATTCCATGATGAACGTTTTGATATTTGGGTAGTTGGTACAGC
>CAZQIK010000349.1:0-3006 GCA_964593085.1 uncultured Spirochaeta sp. | reverse complement strand
GCCGAAGAAACGGGACCCACGGGCGAGCATCTGGGGAACTTTCCCCAGGCCTTCACACACCTATCACTTATCAGCGCCGCATACAATCTGGACCGAGCGCTGGGAACAAAAAACAGCTAAGGAGCATAGCATGATCAGTACACTTTCAAGCAGGAACAGCGGAACGCTTTCAACGCCCGCACGCGCGGCTCGCGTAGTGCTGGTAGCAATGGCGCTGATATTTCTTCCAACGGCGTGGGCGCTTGCTGGCGGCCAACATGAAGGGGTTATCAACACCACCGAGGGAGTGGCAATAGAGGGATACGACGCGGTCGCATACCACACCCTCGGCGAGCCAACCAAAGGTTCGCCACAGTTCAGTGCCGAGTGGGACGGCGCCACCTGGCATTTCAGCTCGGCCGAGAACCAAGAGCTTTTTGCTGCAGACCCCGAGCGCTATGCACCGCACTATGGCGGGTACTGTTCCCAAGCGGCGGCGCAGAATCAGGTAGCAGCAGGAGACCCCGAGCTCTGGACGATAGAGGAAGGGCGTCTCTTCCTCAACTACAATTCGCGGTACCAGCGCCGCTTTCGGAGTGAGCTCACAGAGAACATTGCAAAAGCAGATGAGAACTGGCCCGCGCTGCGAGCCGGTTTAGCTGAGTCGGCGCAGGATGAGTAAGATCATGGAACGGCCACTCGTGCGCCACGCCCTTGTAGGCGTGGCTATTGGATTTGGACTGTCGGCGTCATTTTATTTCTTTTGGGGCGCTTTTCAGACGATAGGGTTCTTCCTATGGTCAATTGTTGGAGGAGGCGGTGGCGGTGTCTTTGGCGGATATCTGACCGGACGTATTCTCGGCACGGAGCGTGCTGCATTTGGACTGTTCGGGGCGGCTCTTGGAGCCTTTGCCGTCAGGGTAGCAATCTTTGTTTTGTTTGGTTCGTACTAAAGGAGCGTGCTGCATGGCAACAAGAACCACAGGAAGGACACGAACGCCAAGAAAGAACCAAGTCGTGCAACTCATCACCGCGAGCTTTATCCTTTTCGCGGCGACATCGGGCAGTCTCTTTGCGGCCGGATCGGCCGAGTCCTTTGATGAAGCCTTGGAGTCAATCTACGAAGGTAGGCATAACCTGGTCACCGGCGAGGAACTGGTAGAACTGATGGACGCAGGAGCCATTGGCAGTGATGTGTATCTGCTCGACATTCGAAGCACAGAGGAATGGGAGATAAGCCGCATAGAGGGCGCGGAGTATATCGGGTACAACGATTTCTCTCTGGACGACGTTTCTCATATTCCTCGGTACGCGCCAATTATTCTCTACTGTGCAGTTGGCTGGCGCTCGGGACGAGTTGGCAGAACCATGCGGGATGCCGGGTTCAGTAACCTGCAGGATCTATACGGGGGAATTCTTTTGTGGGCCGACGAGCGACGTCAAATGGTTAATGATGCGGGCGAAACCGAACAGGTACACGGCCGTCAACGCCGTTGGGGTCGGTGGGTTCAGCATCCGGAAATTGAAGTCGTTTATTGAGATGTACATCTATTCTGAATAACCTTATTTTTTACGTAAGAGTTAAAACCCTAGGAGGTGTGGAATGGCTGAGAAGCAGGTAGCGGTTGTAGCGGGTGGCTCAGGCGGAATTGGCGAGGGGGTTGTTCACGCCCTGGTAAAAGCAGGGTATAGGGTGTATGTGCCTACCCGGCCGGGCGACCGTTCGGAGCGGCTCAAAGCCTATGTAGGTGAGGACGCAGACCTGATCACTATTCCGGGCGACCTGTGTGATGAGCAAGCGGTTGCCGCGCTACGTGACGCGGTAGTTACAGCCGAGGGCCATATCGACGCAGTTGTAGTCTCGGTCGGAGCGGACTATTACGGCTATCGTCTGCACCGCATGCCACGGACCGACCTGGACCGCAGCATTCATGACAACCTCATCACGCACTTCAACATCCAACGCTCCTTCATTGAGCAGCTCCGGGCACAAAACTATGGCGTGTACGTGACCCTGATTGGGCCGGAGGCCGAGAATATTCGAGTCGATGCGGGAATGGTGTCGATTGTAGCCGCAGCGCAAAAGATGATGTCTCGGGTAATTGCCTCCGAGGCCTCGGACTCCAAGATTCGCGTTCACGCCCTCACCGCGCACACAACCGTGCAAACTCGCAGCCGAGGCTCCAACAGCAATGAAGACTGGATAACCGCCGAGGAACTTGGCGAGTATGCCGTCAGCCTTATCCAAGATCAGATACCCGGGGCGCAGGACACCCTTCACGAACTGCGCGGACTTGCTCAGGTGCGCCAAGCGCTCGGCCACTGAGCCTTCGGCCGCAACGTGAAACTGCTGGTGCTGCACCGTGCACCGGCCACGCCACTATACCTGTGGCACGCCAAGTGCTCACAGATTGTCGATGATTCGCGCGTCGAAACGGTCCGCGTCAAGATACGCTGTAGCGCTGCCAGCAAGGAGTTTAATCGGACTCACCGGACACTCAACGAACTCCCGTCGTGGAGGAATAAGCTTAGCTTGTTCAATCAACTCTTCAGCGCGGCTTGAGCGCGGGGTAGCGTATACCTCCCGCGGCCCATGGATCTCGGCAACAACCCCATCACGATCCAATACAAGAATGCGCGTACCAGCACGCACTTCCCGGAGGTAAGCGCTCAAGTTGTCGCGAAGCTGTTCGATTTCGACCGCCTTCGTTTTCATTAGAAAACGGTAGCCACTCGTAGCCACCTTGTCAATTGACCAAACTCGTTCCGCACTGCACGCAATGTACGCCGCGTCACGAGCAGTCACATTCACTTGACGCACGTTCATCTGTACATAATACTGTACATGTACAACTTTAGGTAGGAGGATTTCATGGATGCCGTAAGCTATACCGCTGCTCGTTCCAACCTGGCGAAGTCTATGGAGCGCGTGTGTGAAAACCACGAACCACTCATCATCACACGAAGCAAGGCCCAGTCGGTTGTTATGATCTCGCTTGAGGACTATGAAGCGCTTGAGGAGACCGC
>CAZQIK010000348.1:1341-3009 GCA_964593085.1 uncultured Spirochaeta sp. | reverse complement strand
GCCTGATAATCCCAGGGATAGTGAAGCGACTCTGCTTGACTATAGTAACATCGCAGGAGCGAGTGTGAGTGCGGAAGACCGCGAACTCATGAAAACCTCGTTAGCGGTGAACAACTGGGATGTCGAACTTAACTCATCGGCGCGCACTGTATTGCGCCAAGGTAACACCGAAGTGCGGCAAGCAGTCGTGCGTGAGGGCGCCTCTCAGTTTGAAGGCGAAGGAGTCATGGGTATCCGGGTCAGCTTTCCAACGGAACCTTTTAACGCGTGGGCACTCGTTCAACCTCCGTTTGAGATTCCTGCATACGCTGATGTAGACCAGATTCAGCCTGACGGTACTATGGAAGTACCCCAGGAAGAGCAGGGTCTGGGTCGCAAGTATGAGAACAAGGGCGTAGTGAAAAACGTTGGCGTGTTGCGGACCGTCTCGGTAAACGTATACGGACTCAATTATCCGCATGCTTTAAGCCTGATTCTTCAAGACGAAAACAACACGACCCAAGAAATTTTTATGGGTTATCTGGATTTCGACGGTTGGCGTGAATTAACGTGGGAAAACCCTAACTACGTTACTGAGGTTAGGCATCGCGAACTTCGGCAGTTTCCTTTGTATCCTCAGTTAGCACCTATGAGAAAGCTTGTGGGAATGCGCGTATACCGTGATGGTGCCCAGGTTGGTGGCGATTTCATCTCGTACGTCAAAGATGTTAATATTACCTATGACCTGGCGACCCTTACAGTGGAACGTGACATTGACGACGAAGCCGTCTGGGGTTTACTCCAACAGCGTGAAGAAGCGCGCCGTGAAGCTGAACTAAGACGTTTGGGTAATGTTCAGGTACTAAGGTTCCTCGAAGAACAGCGCATGTATCCGGGTCCGGATAATAATAACGGTGATAACGCCAACGACGAAAACTAAGTCAGGGTGGTAATGCACTCAATGAGGACAGCCACACAATGGCTGTCCTTTTTTGTTTGCCCAGCGCAGTGGGCAAATCTGACCTGTTGAATAGATCCGGTAGAGAGCCCCGGTAGCGCTAAGCGCTCGTTGTAGCGTTACTGAGTAGCCGTGCTTAGTTGTGAGAGATCGACCACCATACCAACAGTCATGGTATACAGGAACTTATCACTGATGCTTTCACCCGACAGGTCGTCGCGACCGAGAGTGAAGATAGCTGCGTTTACCCCAACACTACTGCTCAGTCCGGGGCGATGCAGCATGAGTAGTGCGGGGCCGAACACGATACTTGACGTCCGAACTTCAACTGCAGCCTCCTGAAATTCTAAGATACGATCCTGGTAGGCAAGCCGTAATGTGACCCGGTATGGAACGTTTTTCTGGAAGATTTCAGTATAAAGCGCATATTCCTGCACGTGCGATAACCGTAAGAATGACTTTTCTCGTTCACGATAGATCGTGTGGAGCCATTCAGCCCCAACAAGATAGCCATCAAAGAAGATCTCACCGCGAATGCTGTCCTGCGACTGATTATTGTCGCCATCGTTGGTAAGCTTGGTCAGAAACGGCCTCATAAGTGAAAATTCAATTTCACCACGGTCTAGCACGTAGAATCCGAAAGAAGACCTAACTCCGGGAGCTACTGGACGGCCGGAACTGTTAAGCAGACCTAAGGTAGGGGTGACCGAGAAAAAAACACGGTCATCACG
>CAZQIK010000348.1:0-1331 GCA_964593085.1 uncultured Spirochaeta sp. | reverse complement strand
AGCCCAACATAACCAAGCGTGCGCAATCGCAGATCTCGCTCTATACCATAGGCTAATCCAAGGCCATGCGGGAGGGTTGTTAAACCGCCAAATTGAAAACCAGCAAGATACAGATCGCTATCTAGCTCGAGATTATCGGGTTTACGGTCAAATGCAAACTCTTGGTTGCCTAGCGTGAATCCAATGGCCAACTCGGTAGCGGCTGCCGGAAGCAATACACCGAAAAGCAGGAGTAGGGCAACAAAAGTCACGATGATTTTCTTATTCTGATTCATTACAACTCCGTAGCGAAACTGAACACTCCGGTGAAGGACTGGAAGTTCTCATATGGGTAGATCTGGGACTCGACCGCCAGCTCCCAGGAATAGCCAGGTACCCGCGATTTAATGAAGGGAGTTAGTCGCACTGAAAGCTGTTCAGCTTCGGGGTCACGTGGACGAAAACGGAAGCCGTTGCGAATACCACCTGCAAGACCGCTGCGGTCCAGGCGACCTATCATAGCCTCCAACTGTATATCACTATAGCCCTCTGCGTCTGTTGCTACTTGTTCGTACACAGTTGGATGCCAGAAAAAGGTTAATGCAAACCAAACCGGCCGGAGATAAAGACGCGGCTCAAAAAGCAGAAATAGGTCTTCGGCCGATACGCTTTGCATTGGTTCCCATGCCGGGAGTGCTATTTGTGCAAAAAACTGTGCAATGCTCCCGTTGTCGAAAAACAGCATGGTTCCGGCTCGGTAGCGCCCGCTGTTGCCGTATGGATAACTTGCTCCAAGAAAACTATCGATCGACAGCCTAGGTGAGCCGTAAAGTAAGCGAAGATCACTTGAGTACCTGTTTCCCTGGTCTAATCGTGTGTCGTGGTAGGTATACGCTCGAAGTTCCACATTCTCGTGAATTTGCCCGGTACTCAGACGCAAGCCATGCCCATAGACTGAGTACAAGCCGTCGTACACCGGAATTCGAGAGTCTTGAAAGTAACGCATGCCCCGCATCTCGGAGGCAAAATAGCTGAGATCGAACCGGGAGGGGAACTCTCGGCCGCTGCCAAAGGTGTCGGACTCGCCTATAAAATATCGCAACTCAATCGACGTTTCGAAAAGCGAACGTGAGCCGATATAAACGCCCGAAAGATAAAGCGGCTGGTACCCGGGATCATTATTGAGCTCGGGATCGGTAGTAGTGTTCGGTACAGGCTCTCGCAGAAAGTCGATAGAAGATGCGTGAAAAAGCAGGCCAGCATCGACTCCGGATTGAAAGCTCAGTTCGAAATCAAGATCAACGGCCCCTCGAAGGATGAGTTCGTCGTCTATCACAGATGCCGAACTTAGG
>CAZQIK010000347.1:0-3018 GCA_964593085.1 uncultured Spirochaeta sp. | reverse complement strand
AGTGATGTCTTCCTTTCCGGCTATAACCAGGTTGCCGAGAGACACGCCGAGGTTAAAGAAGCCAAGGGTGAGCTTGCGCTGGTTGCACTGAGTGAAGAGTACCCTACAAAGGTTAATGATGAGCAGCTTGCGCTTGATTCGCAGCAGGTGCTCAAGTTTGATGATGTGATACAAATAGGGGCCGCCAAGTTTCTCTTCCGTCCTCTCCTGGTTTTAGGCGTGGTATTTCTTACTACGATGGTGGGCGGCTCGGTACGACTGGAGGCTCAAAACCTGCGTGTGGGTCAGGTAGACACCGCTCGATTACTCACTCATCAAACGGTTGACATCTACCTTGGTCTTACAGACTCCGCCGGCAACACTATTGAAGGATTACGTGCGGATCAGCTGCGGGTGTACGAGTCGGCCAATGGGATTGATTTCACTCGCGTACCGGTTATAGCGGTCGAACAACGCGCTGCCGAGGCCGAAGGAGTCACGGTGCTGCTGCTTGTCGATAACTCGGGAAGTATGTATGACACCGTAGGCGGCAACCCCACGCGGAACCCAAGTGAAACCCGAATGGCCGGTGTAAAGACAGCAATTCGCAGCTTTCTCAATGAGATTGACAATCCCCGGGACCGCGTGGGGCTGGCCACGTTTAATACAAATTATGAGTTGCTCATTGAAGCTACCAATTCGTTACGCACCGTTGAACTCTTGCTTGACTCAATACGTGAACCGGAGTCGGAAGATGCCTACACGGAGCTGTATCGTGCTGTTCTGTCGGCGACCGACGAGCTAGAAGTTGTTGAGGGCAGGCGAGCGCTCCTTGTTCTCAGTGACGGAGAGAACTATCCCTACTCGGTCCACAGTGGTCGCTCACATCCGGTGCATGGTGAAGATCTTGTGCGTGCTGATGATACAATCGATCATTTGCAGCGTAGCGCCGTTGGGGCATTTGGTATTAGTTTTGCTGGCGGTACCGATCCTATGCTCCGGGAAATTGCTGTAACGAGCGGGGGACTGGTCTACGACGCCGCCGACGGAGATGAACTTGGTGCAGTTTATTCCGATATTCGGGAACGCATTCTTCAGGAATACCGTGTCCGCTACCGAGCGGCCATAAAGCCGACGGAACAACGGTATCTGCGAGTAGTCGTAGAAATACCGGAGGGCGCAGCCGAGGAGGAGCGCAGTTATTTTGCGGGCACCTTGTTTGGACTCCCGCGTGAAGACTTTGGCCCCCTCTTTGGTATTCCTATGCTTGTGGCTGTCTTGCTGGCAGCTGCTCTTGCACGCCTGCGTTTTCTTAACCGGCATACGACAGCAAATGTTGAGATACTGAATCTGCGGGGACGCTCTACTCAGGTCCTCAATTTAAGCGGGCAGCAGACGGTTATTGGTGCAAGCGCTGATGCAGACATCACGTTGAGCTCTTCCCCGGACATGCAGGACCGGCATGCTACTATTGTGTTAGACGAAAAGAAGGGGACCTACACCGTTGTAAGTGCCCAGCCGGTAGAGGTGAATAACCAACCGACAACGCGGCGTAATCTTGAGCCGGGCGATGTCATTCAGTTACCGGGTGCCACCGTGGTTTTTGACCGACCCGTGCAACCTGCACAAACCGACCGGCCTCGTGGCCCGGAGACATCCAACCAATCTTGACGTAATCTTAACACAACTCCGACTTAGTCTGGACACGCAGTGCGTACACTCAAGGTATCAAAAGCAAGGAGGAAGTACATGAAAAAACTTCTATTGAGTATGGTGGTATCCGGGGCGGTGAGCATGGTCTTTGCAGCGCCGGTCGTCGCGCAGACTGGTTTTGAGGCACCGTCGCAGCAGGCTGAAGTTGACGTGAGCAACGGCGAACTGGCCAATTTTGCCGCCGCCATGGACGGCCTCCAAGAGGTTCAGCTTGAGGCCCAGACCGAAGTAAATGAGATGGTTGAAGGATCGGATTTAGATACTGCGCGTTTCAATGAAATACACAATGCATTGAACAACCCGGAATTTGATATGCCGGAAGATGTTACCAACGGCGAACGTGATACCTACGACAGCCTCATTCGTGCCATCACTGAAATTGAGCAAGCGATGCAGGCGGATATTCAAACGGTAGTAACCGAAGCTGGGATAGAGGTTGAGCGTTTCAACGAAATAGCCATGGCTGTGCAGAGTGATCCTACGCTCTTCGAGCGCCTCCAGGAATATATGCAATAGTTACACCGCTTCCGCAAAATGCAAACTGCTAGCAACTATTCTGAGACGGGGAGTTCTAATGTAGGCTCCCCGTTTTTTTGGCAAAAACTACAGCACGAATTAAAAGGTCAAGACGGTAAACCCTGCTGCAATGAGCTTGCGCAGTGAAGGGTGCTTGTCGTACTCGGCAAGCAGCGGGACTCCGGTCGCGCGAACCTCCTCAAGTACCCCAAAAGCGCCCGAGCAATGCTCACAGGCGCCGGATACCTTGTCCGCTACGGCTTTGTAGAGTGGGGCAAGCTTTGAGTCACCCTTGTGCAACTGTGGTACCCAACGAGTGCCTGCACCGTCAAATATAATCTGCAGTTCGTCCCCGAGTTCCTTCGCTTCTTTCGCAAGCTCAAGCGCGTTGGCAACCCGTCCCATGTCACCATGAGTTTCGATATCCGCAAGTATTACTACCGCAATTTTTTCCATTGAAGACTCCTGTATATAAGTTGTATCTACAACTGAATGTACGAAAGATCTTAGCTCTGTTCAAGTCTTAACTGTGGAGTATTTCGTCTTCGGAAACGGGGGGCTAAAGATTAGGGTACTTTTTCGGTCTGAACAAAAGCATAGCCAGGAGTGAGGATTGAACTCACGACCTGCTCATTACGAGTGAGCCGCTCTACCACTGAGCTATCCTGGCGTGTGAGGGGGCAGTATAGCGAAATAGCTACGCCATATCAAGGTTTTTCCTGCAGCACCGATAATCAACTATGGTTGCCCACACAGAAAAACGCGTGGGGTAGCTTAAAGATGCCCGTGTTGAGTAGACGCGGAGCGGGG
>CAZQIK010000346.1:0-3021 GCA_964593085.1 uncultured Spirochaeta sp. | reverse complement strand
GAGAAATGAATGCGCAGTTCGTTTTTGGTCAGACCAAGTACGCGTCTCATGGCTACCCGTCCTCTGATGTAAGAACACGAAAGACCTCTTCAAGGCCTTCCTTCAGCGGTTCCAACCTTTTTAACTTCAACCCCGAATTCGAGGCAAAATCAAAGAGCACCTGTGGACCAGCCGCATCTCGCTGCAACCGCACCACAAGCGAATCCGTCATTGGGTCGCGATCAGCCGTTGCAATTCCCGGTGTTGCTCTTAGCGCGGCAAGCACATTGTCATCACATGCTGGCTCGAAGGCGGCCCGAACAAGCTCACCCATATCTACCGATTGTTCATCCCGCAATGTGGCGATATCACCCCGGCCAACCACCCGACCGTTATGCAGTATTACGGCATCACTACAAACCGCCTCGATCTCGCTCAGCACATGGCTCGAGACTATTACCGTAGCATCATGTCCAAGTTGCCGAATGAGCTCTCGCATTTCATGCGTCTGATTTGGATCGAGCGCGGAGGTAGGTTCGTCAAGCACAAGAACCTTTGGGGCCCCTATGAGTGCCGCTCCAACTGCTACGCGTTGCTTGTAACCCCGAGAAAGACTTCCAATAGTACGTTGTTTGACCGCGGTAATCCCAACCCTCTCCATTACCGAATCAAGCTGGTCTTGGAGGCCTTGCTTTCTGAGAACTTTTCCTTGCACATTGTTTCCTGCCAGCGGCTTCCCACTCGCTACCGACCCGCGAACCGACAACACAAACTCCAGCAGCTCATACGGCGTCAGTTCAGGATACAGCGGGGCGTTTTCGGGAACGTACCCAATTCTTGCCCGCGCCTGGGTGGGATGTTCAACCATATCTATCCCATCGATACGAACCGCCCCGGCATCTGGATATAGGTATCCGGTTAAGAGTCGCATAAGGCTGGTTTTGCCAGCCCCGTTTGGACCCAGGAGCCCGGTAACTTGCTGAGGGCCTAAGAACAAGCTCACATTGTCAACGGCCTTTAGCTTGCCGTAACTCTTATAAAGGTTTCGTACATCAATCATAACTTACTCTACGTAAGGTATCGTAAGAATCATGCGATCTCTGGTAAGAAAAGTTTCTGGAAAAATACTCTGGGCTTCTTTCAGAAGAACTTTTAATTGGCGGTCGGTGTATCGGGGTGAGTAATGAATGAGTCCAACCCTACGCACCTGGGCTTCTTTAGCAAGTCGGGCCGCGTCCGATGCGGTCATATGCCGTTTTTTGTCGGCAGATTCCCTAAACTCGTCATGGAACATTCCTTCGCAAATTAACAGGTCCGAGTCATTCACTTCCGCAGCGATACTTGGGAGGTACTGGCTGTCTGTCACGTACGAGACCTTTCGACCCGAGCGGCTTGCACCAAGTACCTGTGCAGGATGCACCTCTTGTCCGTCGGCCAGTTCAACAGTTTCACCGCGTTGTAACTGTCCCCAGCCTGGTCCCTGCGGAACCTTTAGTGCGGCCGCCGCCTCCGGTGAGAAAACCCCCGGACGCGAATCTTCTTGCAGCACATAGCCCACACAGACCTTCGTGTGTCGTAGCGGGATAGCGCGAACGCTAAACCCATCTCCCGAGTACACTGTTTGCACAATAGATGGGTCTTCAATCTCCTGTACAACGATATCGTAATTAATGTACATCTCCAGCACGCGTCGGGCAGTATCTACATACTCCTTTATCCGTGGCGGTCCAATTATATAGAGCGGTTCGCTCCTTTCGACCTGCGAAGAGAGCATGAGCATTCCGGGTAGACCGGTTACATGGTCGGCATGCGTGTGTGAAATAAAAATTGCATTAATTTTTTTCCATTTGAGATTCAACGCCCGCAACGACACCTGGGTACCTTCTCCGGCGTCAAAAAGAAAAAGGTCACCTTCGCGTCGCAACAACATTGAGGTGAGATGACGTCCCGGGAGTGGCATCATACCCCCGCACCCGAGAATAAAGGCTTCCATGTTCATACAATAATCTAATTAAATCTCTACATCCGCATCGTAGTCGACATTATCAAAACCAAAACCGTGAATGTTCAAGAACGACTTTTTATATCCGGTCGTATCCGCAAGTTCGTCAACGTTGTCGGAGGACACAAGATCCCAACGGCGCGTAACCTCTTTTTGCACGTCTTCCCGCATCTCCCAGTCGTCCAGGCGAATGCGGCCTTGCTCATCCAGCGGTATTTCCTCGCCAGCACACAGGCGATCAGCTAACAAGCGGTACATCTGCTCGATGCACTCTTCGTGCAAACCCTTTTCTTGCATAACTTTAAATAGAAGGGCGAAATACAAAGGCACAACTGGAATGACGGCGCTTGCACGACTCACGACGGCCTTGTTAACCGAGACATAAGCCCCGCCACCGACAGCCTCCTTAAGACGCGTATCGAGCGTGTAGGCGGTGGCTTCAAGGTGATCCTTTGCCGCACCAATTGTCCCGTCACGATATACCGGCTTCGTAAGTTCGGGCCCGATGTAGGAATATGCAATAGTCTGGGCGCCCGGCGCCAGTGCTTCAGCCTCAATGAGTTTATTGATCCAGATTTCCCAGTCGTCGCCACCCATAACGCGTACAGTAGATTCCACCTCGTCTTTCGTTGCTGGTTCAATTTTCACGGTAGTAATTTCAGAATTAAGTGGATCAATGCTTTTAGACACAAAAGAATTAGCAAGCGGTTTAAGTGCGCTGCGATATTGCTCCTGGGTGTCAGGATCGGTTCGCACACCTGAGGCAAGGCTGTACACCACTAAGTCGACCTGACCAAGTTCCGCTTTTAGCTTTTTAACGGTTGCGGCTTTCATTTCGTGAGAGAAAGCATCTCCATACAAAGATATGCTCTTCCGACCGGCTTCCTCAGCGAAGGTATCAAATGCATGCGTGCTATACCATCCAACAGTGCCAGTACGTTTTCCCACCGGGCCGCGCTCGTACGCAATGCCAATGGTATCGGCATCTGAACCAAAGCCAAAAGCTATACGGGTAGCAAGACCATATCCACCGGACGAAC
>CAZQIK010000345.1:0-3038 GCA_964593085.1 uncultured Spirochaeta sp. | reverse complement strand
TCACATCGGTATTTTGAAGGTGGTCTTGACCTTTCCGGACAACCCGCACCGGGTTTCCTAGTGACAGCTGGCATAGATGCTGACTACAGCACACGAATCTACACCGATGCAGACGACCCGCCAGGTGCCGAAGAAACTAGTGTCACTCCCTTCTTTCGTGCAGCATGGGAGCTGGACCGCCTGGCACTTAATTTCAACATCGACAGCGAGTTCCAGCTCATGGATGACGATACCTGGAGCCGTGAGTACTATCGCAATACGCTCTCGAGCTCCATTGGCGCGGAGTATGCGCTGCGAGCGCCGCTGGTGCTTGGTGCCCGGGCGGGCGTTTCATGGTGGGTTGATAACGAGTTTTTCTTTCCGTTTGGACTGAGTCTGGAGACGGCAGTCGGCCGTTTTGCGCTCCGCGCGGAGGGGGGGCTTGAGCTTGGCGCCCCACGTTTTGCCGAGTTATGGCGGACGACCCCGCTAATATCCATTGCCGACCGAGATGTACCGCCGCCCGAACAGACCTGGTTTGGCAGCTTGGAATTGCAGTACCAGCTTCTTCCGGGAATATTGGAAATTAATCCCGGGGCGCGCTACGAGTATCGGGTGGACACTATTGATACGCCTGCGTTCGAAAGTGCGACCTCTTCGTATCCGGTGGAGTTGCGCGAAGGAGAGACGCTTCGACCGCGGCTTGCCGCGGTGTTGACTCCTGGTGAAAATACTGAGTTATCCGTTCGGTATGAGGCCGCCTTGCTCGAGCTACTAAGCAGTGAGCCAAGGCATGGGATTGAGGTCGATGCTGACATCCGACATGCGTCCCGGAAATTCGGCGCGGGGATGTCGGCACTCTGGAGCTATCGCTCAGATATTCAGCTGCCCGACATCGGGTTACGGACGTTTTTCCGAATTTCCGACGGAGTAGAGCTGGAAGCTCGTCTCCAAGACCTTCTTGAACCGGCACTTTCGGATGGAAGAGCTGCGCAAGGTGACACAATCACCGAGGAGCTCCCCTTTATTCAACCTGGGTTCCGTTTCCTTATTACGGCTCAGATTTATCTTTAAGGAGTATAGATAATGATAACTCTCATCCAGCAAGGCGGCATAATACTTGTCATCATCATGGCATTGTCGGTAGCCGCCGTTGCGATCATCGTCGAACGCCTACTGTACTTCCGTCGTATTCGTGGTGACGAGACCATGATTATTGCACGTTTGCGCAACACCCTGGAAAAACGACACTATGACGAGGCTCTTTCTATTTGTGAGTCAAATCCCTCACCGATCAGTAATCTGATGAAGGTTGGAATTGACCATAAGGATTACTCCGAAGAAATTATCAAAGCATCCATCACCGATGCGGCCAATCTTGAAATTCCAAAAATGGAGCGCTTCCTTACCAGTTTGGGAACTATTGCCCACATTTCTCCGCTGCTTGGATTGTTGGGGACGGTAACCGGAAACATACAGGCCTTCGGTGTGCTTGGTGAGTTCGGCATGGGAGGTGATCCGGCAATTCTGGCGCGTGGCATTTCAGAAGCGCTTATTACGACGGCCGCCGGGATTATCGTGGCCGTACCGGCAATTATTTTTTACAATTATCTGGTGAGCAAAGTGAACCACACTATTATTCACCTGGAAAACCGCGTCAGTGAACTGGTTCTTTTGCTGAAGGGGACAAGATAATGCAGTTTCGCAGTTGTAGACCTCATTCCTATGATTGATGTCGTGTTTCAGCTGGTGGTGTTTTTTATGGTATCAAGCACCTTCATTATGACCCCCGGTATTAATCTTGACCTACCTGGGTCCAGCTCTTCCGAGCCGGTTGTAGTCACGCGAACGGTGGTGAGTGTTGTCTCGGCCGATGAGGTGTATCTCAATCGTGAGCGATTCAATTTGCAGGAGTTGGATCGTGCGCTGCGCAGTGAGTCCGTCCCGGCTGCTGTCGGTGAGGGAATCGCCGGGGAGAGAACTGCCGGGGAGGGTGAGAGCGTTCCTGGAGAAGAGACCCCGATGCGGAGTGTCGTGATAGAGGCCGATCGCGCGGTATCATATGAGCTCATGGTACAGGTTTTAGATGTGCTGCGCCGTAACGGGTACCGCGGGGTAAACCTGAGAACGCGAGAGGATCCGAGGTAGACTTCAATATATGGGAATGGATGTTCAGGATAAAGAGAGAATCGGTATTGGCATTGCCGTTGCTCTGATACTCCATATCGGCATTTTTGTCGGACTCTCGGCACACGACTGGACTCGGGAGTTGCCTGAATACACCGGACCGGTCTTCGTGGAGCTTGAGTCAAGTTTCGAACCTCTGCCGGACCCGCCAGAGCTGGCAGAGCCAGAGCCCGAACTAGAGCGAGAACTAGATCTAAGGGACTCCGCAGCTGAGCTTGAAGATGTGCAGGAGTCATCTGCCGAAGAGGCGCCAGCCCAGCCAGCCGAGCCAATACCGGCTCCCGCCGCGCCTCAGCCCCAGTCCGAGAGGACAGCGGATCCTTCACCAAGACCTGCTCCAGCCCCGGTTGACCCACTTGCCCGGGCACCCACGCGCAGCATGGCCGAGATTGAGGCCGAGATCCGTGGAGAGCAGCTTGACCAAGCGCCTGAGCGAGCTCGACCCGAGCGGGACTATGCCCCGGGCGATGTGCTTCCTGACGACAGTCCAGGCGAGCTGCCCGAATGGGTTCGTAGCATGGAAGAGCGTGGTATTAGTACCGCTCAGATGGACAGCCGTGATGTCCAGCAGGTTGCCCAGCGTATGGAACGTGATCCGGAGTTTGAAGCAACGTTGCGACGAGTTATTGCGGGTGTTGAAGAGGCTGCGCGCACAAGAAATACCGCGCCGGGCTCCGGTGATAGCGACCCAGCAGGGGAGCCTGACGGGGACGCGGGCTCCAACGGTGTCGCGGGTGACCGCGAGATCTCCGACAGCGGGGCCGCAATTACAGGCCTGCGTCAGGGGCGTGGTACCCCTACCATGGAGTTTTCTTTTACCTCGCAAGAACTCTCGGCACTTCCTCCGACAGTAACGATCGTGGTGGCATTCG
>CAZQIK010000344.1:0-3041 GCA_964593085.1 uncultured Spirochaeta sp. | reverse complement strand
CCGCGCGGCCGATGACCTATCCCGACCGCTCAACGAAGGGCTTAGTTTTGAAAGAGAAAAAGCACATCATTGCCGTCGGCGGGGCCGGATACATCGGTTCACACGTAGTACGTGAGCTGCTCGATGCCGGTTACCCCGTAACCATTATTGATAACCTGTCTACCGGCTTGCGTGAGAACATCCCCACTGGGGTGCCGCTCATGCGCATAGACATCCGCGACCAGGAGAAGCTAGAGCAGGCCTTGCGCGGCCAAGGTCCAGATGCGGTGGTAATTCATTTAGCGGCGCTCAAGGCGGCCGGTGAGTCCATGGAGCGGCCCGAAATCTACGCAGAGCAGAACATCGCCGGAACCATCGGCCTGCTGAATGCGATGACCGAGGCAGGCATCGACTCGCTGGTGTTTTCTTCCAGCGCGGCGGTCTACGGTGAGCCACAGTATCTGCCGGTGGATGAAGAGCACCCCACAAAGCCAAGCAACTTCTACGGATATACCAAGTTAGCAATTGAGGAGCTCCTGCAGTGGTACTTTAGGCTGCGAGGGCTGGCATCGTTCAGTTTGCGCTACTTTAACGCCGCTGGCTACGACCCGGGCGGGCGGGTGAGTGGTCTTGAGCGCAACCCTGCCAATCTGCTGCCGGTCATCATGGAGGTGGCTGCAGGCAAGCGGGAGAAGCTCCAGGTCTTTGGTGAGGACTACGAAACAGCGGACGGCACCGGAGTACGGGACTACGTCCATGTAAGCGATCTGGCGCGGGCGCACCTTCAGGCGGTTGAGTTACTGGCAACGCATAGGCAGTGTTGCGCCGTGAACCTCGGCAGCGAGACCGGCATCAGCGTGCAGCAGATGCTAGGCAGCGCGCGCCGCATCAGCGGCCGGGAAATCCCGGCCGACTTCGCCCCGCGCCGTCCCGGCGACCCCGCCGCACTCGTAGCCTCATCGGCCGCGGCGCGCACCCTGCTCGGCTGGGAGCCCCACCACAGCGACGTCGACACCCTCGTCGCCACCACCTGGGCCGCCTACCGCAAGTCCGGTGCTGGCCCGGCTGGCGCACCACCGGGCACACACCGCGACACACTATGTGGTACACTAGAGAAATGACACGGAACAGCGACGACCTGCAGCGGCTCATCGCGGAACTGCAGAATGACGCGCAGCAGGTGCAACAGCTGCAGGCTATCAACAGCCGAGCCGCCGCGCGCATTGCAGCAGGTGCGGAGGACTACCTCGACTATGCGGCACTTGGCTACACCATCCACAACATCTACGCAGTCATGGAAAACGCATGTCTCAGGATAGCAAAGTTCTTTGAGAACAACCTCTCGGACCCCTCATGGCACAAAGAGCTGCTAGAACGTATGAAACTAACCATAGAGAACGTTCGCCCGGCCTTTTTGGACGATGAAACCTACCTGCTCCTGGACGAGCTCCGGGCCTTTCGTCACGTGTTTCGTAATCTGTATGCCCGGCCCATCGATAGCGACAGAATAGCGCTGGTGCAGAAGAAGGTGCCCGTTGCGGTTGAGAGCTTCTCGAACGCAGTTGAGCGTTACATACGCACGCTGCGACAAATACAGGACACGCTGACCTCATGACCCAAGCAGAACTGCGTGGATATGCACAACGACTCGATGCCCTGAACCGAAAACACGCTGCTGCCATGCAGCGCCGCCGAGAAGAAGCGCAACAGGAAGCCCACCGTCTTGCACGGCGGCTCTATGAATCGCTACCCGGCTTGAAGGGCGTGTACGGATTCGGTTCCCTTTTTGTGCCCGGAGCAACCTTTACCGATCTCTCAGATATAGACCTCGCAATTGACGGCGGTGAGCTCATAGAGGCGGTGCGAATCTGCCTGCACTCACCCTTCAGGGTAGACGTCGTAGACATAACCAATCCGGACGATCCCATCTCTCAAGATATCCGCAACAACGCGGCGCGACTGTAGCCTCCACCCGCACCACGCCACCCCGCGCCACGCCACGCCTCCGGTATTCCGCTGCCCCCTCGCACAAAAGTAACTAAACGAACCTGCCGACATTCGCGCGGGCCTTGCCTACCCGCTGAGCCCCTTGGCAAGCCCACAGAGAACTGCTACTGTTCACCCATTGAACAACAGCATGCCGGTTTACTCCGGCAGCAAGAGCGTGTTTCGGCCGCCTTGCTGTGCGGCATGAAGAGCTCCCTAAACTCAACGCAGATGCCTGAGACTGGGAGAGCCTTACCCTCGGGCGGTAGATCTACCGCACGGGATGCAGCGCGGGGGACGTCTCCCCCGCGCTGCATCCCGGCCCCGCCTCCGGTATTCTGCTGCCCCCTCGGGACCCAAAATTCGTAGCCGTTTTTGTGAGAACATGCAATCAACACAGATAATGTTAGAATAGAGGAAAAGGAGTCGTGTCCGTCACCGGAACGAACAAGCAGATATGCCCACAGTGTGCTTTAATGGCCCTTTAGGCTGGAAGTCCCGCATCTCACAGCGATATCAATCAGTGACCACACTTTGGCCTCCCGTCGCAGGAGACCACCAAGTTCCCGCGCGCCTGGCTTGACGGTCGAAAGTGACAACCAGCGAGCCTTCCCCACAACGCGCGTGCTTTCACGCGATACATTCGACAGACTCGATGAGTTACGTCGATTTAAACATTTCAAGCGCTACTACTATCGCTTGGAGTTTGACTGGAACAAGCTCGACTTCCTGCTCAAGAAGACACACAAACTACACCCAAGCCTCCGTGAAAAAATTGAGGCATTCCGGAGCTTCTTAGAACAGCTTGAGGAACAACCGCAATGAGTAGCACGAAGTCGGAACCTGTCGCACACGAACCGGCCCAGAAACCCGCGCATATCGCGGAACTGCAGGGGGTGCTGGAGGGGTTTCCGGAGTTGCGCTTTGTGGAGGACATGTTGCCAAACATTCGCATGATTCAGCGCGCCCACCAAGATCGCCTTGAGCGGGAGCTCGCACAAGAGCGCGAGCACGAGCGCGAGCATAGAGAAACGGAACCTGAGTAGTTGTATGTATGAGTCATCAGAGGCGCTGCG
>CAZQIK010000343.1:0-3043 GCA_964593085.1 uncultured Spirochaeta sp. | reverse complement strand
GGGCCGTGCTGCAATGCTATCTTTGGGGATATCTTGCGTGCGGGCAATGACTGCAAGGCGATGTACCGGTAGGCCGGAGCTTTCGGCATTCGCGTAAGCCTCGTCATAGGTCGCGCCTGCGTCAATGTCTCCGTTAAGTACATCACGAATAACGTGATCATGACTTCCACAAAAGACCGCACTGCCGAACAGGGTATCGGGGTCAAGCCCTTCTTGCTTCAGAACCTGACGCGCATAGAGATATCCCGAGGCACTGGTAGGGTCAACATATCCGAATTTCTTTCCGGTCAGCTGTGCTGGTTCGCGGAGGCCACTGTCTTTGAGCGCAACAATGAGGCCTTGGTAAGATGCTTTACCCTGAACTATCGGTGTTACAAGCGGCTCAAGTTCAAGCTTTTCGCGGGCCTTTACGTAGGCAAGCGGAGAGAACCAGCCTATATCGATATAGCCAGCCTGAAGACCATCGCCCAAGGCGTCGTAGTCGCGCACGATAATGGTGCGTGAACGCCGTCCGGCGGCGCGACACACCTCAGCAATAATCGGTGCATACATCTGCTCAATCTCGTCTGGAGTCGTGAAAGGATTCACCCCAAAGATCAACTCATCTTTGTCGGTAAATCGAGTGGCAAGTATCTGCAACTCTTCGGCCTCATGCTGCAGCCGTTTGTTGTACCGTAGTGAGTCATCATGCTTTTTCTGTTGCTTCTTGGCGATATCCATGGTGGCAAGTGCGGTCTCACTTGTGCTACGCAAAGACGTGTGAAGGGCCTCGACCGCGGCATTCATTTCCTTAGCTTGCTCGCTGTTACGGCCTGCTATGCCGCTTAAGTCGCCAGCCGAGGATTTTATATGTGAAACCTTCTCAGAGATCGCACTCACACGCTCCTGTGCCGACTGAATCATCTCATCGGCGCCACTGAGTTTCTCAAGTGTCGTGTCGAACACCTCGGCCGTCTCGCCAATTCCATTCACAATGTGATCAAGAATTGACTCGATCTGACCTACCGAAGCATCGGTATCATGGGCAAGTCGTCGGATTTCCTGTGCTACAACCGCAAAGCCACGCCCGGCCTCACCGGCTCGAGCCGCCTGGATTGAAGCATTAACCGCCAACACATTGGTATTTGCCGCAACGTCACGTACCTGGTTAACAATATCGCCAACCTCACTTGAGGTCTCGCGCAGCGCTCGGTTACTCTCTGAAACCTGCTGAACAGATGTGGAAATTTCCTTAATGAAGGTCACCATCGTATCAAGCGCCTTACGGTTGAGCTCAACCATGTCGAGCGAACTGGAGGACTCAGCATTGATTTTTTCACTGCTTGCTTGAAGCTCGGCCGCAAAGCGAACATAGTCACTCAGCGTCTGATCAAGGCTATCGATGGTTTCGACATTGCTTTGGCTTGAGGCGTGCAGCTCTTGGGCGCCTTCCAGTGTACGCTTAAAGCCCTCAAAGCTTTCTTGCGCAAGGCGCAGCTGCTGTTGCAGATCATAGCCCATACGGTCCGAGGAGGAGAACAGAGCGTCAATGACCCGCGTCCTATCTGCGTTGCCTCGCGCAGCAGGCCCCTGTGTACCCGGCACCTGTTCACGCACGCCTACTTCATTTTGTTGTGTCAATTTTTGCTTGTCATCCTGGGCCTTACTTGAAGTGTCCATAAACGCTCCCGTATGTCGCACATGTCATTTTTACCGATCAGTGTACACCAAAACAGAAAATTGCGCAGCTGCCTGGCAAAGCATTTCATTGGAAGAATATAAGCAAAGCACTTGCCACTAAATATGGTTTTCATTATATTCTGATAATACAATATTTACACAGCACCATAAGGAGAATTTCATGAAGATTGAGCAACATCATAAGCCCTACATCTTCGGCGCACTTTCCGGCTTATTGCTGACGCTGAGCGTAGCTTTTGTTGGGCAGTTTTTCGGTACATCGACAACCTTCCCCAGAGCTGCCTCAGGATTGGTGCAGGCCTTTGGCGTAGACATGTCGCAGATTGAGTTTTACACGGTCGGCGGTGGGAGTAACACGCTCGCATCCTTTCCTAACTGGCAGCTGCTATTCGTAATTGGAATTGGCATCGGCGCTTTTATCTCATCCAAGTTCAGCAAAACCTTTACGGTAGAAAAACTACCACCTATGTGGGTAAACCGTTTTGGCAGCAGCACACGAACCCGGATAGCATACTCGCTTGTCGGCGGTTCACTTGCAATGATTGGAGTTCGTATGGCTGGCGGGTGTCCAAGCGGACACGGAGTAAGCGGTGTCAGCCAGCTGGGGCTTAGTAGTCTACTTGCCTTGGCCATGTTCTTTGTTGGTGGAATTGCCACCGCACGTGTACTGTATAAAGGAGGTAAGGCATGATCTTGGTATTTGGACTGATCACCGGGACACTGTTCGGAATTTTTCTGCAGCAAGCTGAAGCTATTCGCTTTGAGCGGCAGGTTGGAGCTATGAGACTCATCGATATGACGATTGTGAAGTACATGCTCACAACCATTGTAGTCGGTGCCATTGGCGTCTATTTTCTACGCGATATGGGTCTTGTTGAGTTTGCCCCGCGAGCATTTAGCCTTGGCCTGCAGGTCATTGGCGGCTTACTTTTTGGCGCAGGATGGGCCATTATTGGGTATTGCCCAGGGACAAGCATTGGTGCCCTTGGCGAGGGCCGGATTGGAGCCATTTGGCCCGTTCTTGGTATGCTGCTTGGAGGACTGATATATGCATTTCTCTACCCAGCGGTGCAGCAGTACATTGCACCAATTGGCGCACTCGGACGAGTCTCAATTGCCGATGTACTTGGGGTGTCACATTGGGTTGTGATTGCCGTTATGGTTGTTGGCTCGGTAGCGTTGTTCCGATTTTTTGAGCGGAAAGGGCTGTAGACGAAAGCTGTTTACCCTTGCGGTTTGAGTAGCGGTTTGGGTCCCGCGTCTTCCGCTTTTTGCAGGTAGTTTCAAACAAGGCCCATCCATAGCTGCTGCTGCGACGGTCGCTGCTGATGCAACCATCGCAGTAGATGGCGGGCCTTTTTTA
>CAZQIK010000342.1:0-3066 GCA_964593085.1 uncultured Spirochaeta sp. | reverse complement strand
AGCGATAGTTGGGATTTTTGTAGCCCCAACACTTATAGCCCAACAGCAGTGCGAAGCACCGGTATCACCCCCAGATATACCCGAGTTGCTCCTCCAGAACACTGTGCCACCGAACGAGGTGACGGAGAATATCGGTGAGCCGATGTTGGTCGACAAGTATGTCGGCGAGCCGGAAGGCGAAGGCGAGATCATGGTTTCGGGTCACATGCACGCAGTCTTTTCAACTCCACTGGAGGGCTTTGTCTCGGCCGCACAAGACTTTGAGGCCCATCCCGAGTTCCTTGGGCGACTCGTTGAAGCAGAAATCCTGTGCTCGGACGACGACTCGTATGTTCGAACCCGTCAAGAACTCTCGTTCCGGGTACTCGGGTTCGGGAGCGACTACGAGCACGAACTGCACTACTTCATCACCGACGAGGTTGAGTCCAGCGGCGAGTTCACCATAGTGTGGAAGCTTGCAGAGTCGCTTGACCGCAAACATACCGATATTTACGGTGGTTGGTATTTCCGTGAGGTTAAACTTGGCGGACGCCCACACACCTATGTTGCGTACAAAACAATATCTGTATTTCGCGAGAATCAGTTCGGGTTGCGCACCGCCCTTAACAGTTTAGGAGAACGGGACATACAAAACGTCATTCTTGATATAGATGCCGAGGCCGACAAGCGCAGCCGGTAAGAGTTTTTAGGCTGGCGGGTCACAGACGAACTGCACGGCCCGCAGGCATGTTTTAGGTTTCCTCTCGGCGGCGCGCATGACGCGGGCGAAATGCGGCCAGTTTTTCTGGATCTGTGTCGATGTACGGGCCTTCAAGCAGCTCAACGCAGTATGGTATGGCTGGAAAGACCGCGTTAAGGCAGTCGGCAATTGCAGATGGATTCCCCGGGAGGTTTACTATCAGCGTGCGTCCGCGGATGCCTGCCGTTTGGCGCGATAAGATAGCAGTCGGCACAACTTTTAAGGACTCGCTACGCATGAGCTCCCCAAACCCAGGCATAAGACGATTGCAGATTGCCTCGGTGGCTTCCGGCGTTAGGTCGCGCGGCGCCGGGCCGGTCCCACCGGTGGTCACAACCAAGCAGCAGTTTTTATCGTCAGCAAGTTCACACAAAGTAGCCTCAATACCGTCCCGGTCGTCAGGAATAACACGTCGAATTGCTATCCACGGCGTAGTAATTCGCTCATTGAGCCAGTCATAGACTGCTGGTCCGCCCTTATCTACATATACGCCGCCACTGGCCCTGTCTGAAACCGTAACAATTCCGATAACAGCTGTTTCTTCGCTCATACCGGTGTTATACCCGGGGGCTGCGCGGTGTTACAAGTGGCCGGGGCTGGTTTGAAAGGGGTGGCAGGGCAGGATAGCTCGGCCAGGGCCGCTCAGCCCGGCGTTTCGGCGGCTCGACGCTTTTCGAGTTTGTCCCAACGCTCGTAGCTGGAGGCCAGCTCGCTTTCTATATCCTGCAGTCGCGCACCCAGCGATGCAGCGGTAGCTCCATTCTGGTCACCGCGGTACAGCTCTGGATCGGCCAGTCGGCTATGTATAGCAGCCTGTTCTTCCTCGAGTTTGGCAATCTGATCCGGTAGTTGCTCAAGCGCCTGCACTTCATGGTAACTGAGCTTCCGTGGTGCAGCGGGCTTTGCCTTTGCAGAGCGGCGGCGCTGCGCAGCACTGCCAGCGCTGCCAGCACTGCTATCACCAGCCGAGCCTTTCGCATTGCCCACATCGGCACGAGCTCCTGCTGTGGAATTCTGCGCCTGGCGCTTTGACTCCAGGGTGCGACGCTTTGACTCCTCGGCTCGATAGTCCTTGTAGCCTCCGACGTACTCCTGAACCCGGCCGCCTTCGCTCAAAACAAGGCAGTCGGTGACCACGTTGTCCAGGAATTCCCTGTCATGGCTGACCAAGAGAATGGTGCCTTTGTAGTCCAGCAGCAGGTCTTCCAGTAGCTCCAAGGTGTCAGCATCCAGGTCGTTGCTTGGCTCGTCGAGCACCAGCACGTTAGAGGGTGCCGCAAATAGCTTGGCAAGAAGCAGCCGGTTGCGCTCACCGCCGGACAACATAGAGACAGGTTTGCGCGCCTCATCCGGGCCAAAGAGAAAGTCTTTCAAATAGGCTGTGAGGTGGCGCGTACTGCCGTTGATGCTCACCGTGTCGTATCCGTCACCAAGGTTCTCGTAGATCGTCCGGTCCGGATCTAGCACAGCCCGCATCTGATCAAAATACACCACCTGTACCTTGGAGCCGAGCTTCACCGAACCGCCGTCCGGTTTGAGACGGCCTAGCAGCAGTTGGATGAGTGTTGTTTTTCCGGCGCCGTTCGGGCCGACAATGCCTACCCGGTCGCCACGCATGATAAAGGTACTAAAGTCACGAATAATATCGGGCCCGTCAGAATCATAGCGAAAACTAAGTTCCTCTACCTCGGCCACCAGATCCCCGGAACGCGCGGCAACGTCAATTCCCATGCGTACCGAGCCAGCCTGGTCCCGACGTGCCTTGTGGTCCTCCCTCATCTCCAGCAAGCGTTTGACCCGACCCTCATCGCGCGTACGCCGCGCCTTTACGCCGCGCCGGAGCCACGCCTCCTCGGCGGCAAGTTGCTTGTCAAAAAGCGCCCGTTGCTCCTCCTCGTCCTGCAGCCGCTTTTCGCGACGTTGCAAAAACTCGTTGAAGCCGCAGTCGTGCCGAATAAGGGCGCCACGGTCAATTTCGGCCACGACAGTTGCAAGCCGCCGTGCAAAGGCGCGGTCGTGCGTTACAAAAAGGACGGAGCAGCTGCCGCCGAGCGTCAGCCGCTCAAGGTACTCTTCCAGCCACAGCACGGTGTCGATATCTACATGGTTTGTTGGCTCATCAAGGAGCAGGAGGTCGGCCCCGGAGGCAAGAGTCCGAGCAAGTAGAACGCGCCGTTTAGCACCCCCTGACAACGTGGATGTTTCCGCAGCCGTGTCTATATCGAGCCGACTCAAGACCTCTTCGGCGCGGTGGGTGGGTACAAGTTCCTCAGAACGCCCGTTGCGCACCACATCGAGCGCTGGCCCATGCATGTCCGGCGGCAGGT
>CAZQIK010000341.1:0-3071 GCA_964593085.1 uncultured Spirochaeta sp. | reverse complement strand
GATGTCTCAAGCACACGCAGCGTAGCCGTGCTCATAGCGACCTGGATCCCCTCAAACCAGACCTCCACGGTTTCCTTACTTGGATCGATACGTGGAGGGCGAGGGTAGTCCCAAACTGATTCCTGTACGCTTGTATTCATGCCTAAAGAATACGTCTACAGACGGCCAAGCGGCAATCTGGGGCCAATTCACCAAAACTACGTGGAGTAGTGCAAATACGTGGGGCGGTATTGGGATATGTGGCGCGCTAGCAGAACTATAATTCAAACTCCAGCACGTTTTTTGTGCCGTTATCGTTTTCAATTCTATAGCTACCGTGAAGCTGTTCGGCCAGCATCTGCACAAGAGTGAGACCAAAACCCGCCGATTCTTTTGTAGCTACCGTGTTGGCAATACCTACACCATCATCCTGAATGATGAGGGTCGCGTGCGTTTCGGATTTGTCCAGCCGAATAGCAACATGGCCGTCATCTCTTCCGGTGAATGCATACTTGAAAATGTTTGTTACGAGCTCGTTTATGATAATACCGACGGCGATGAGCTTCTTTGAACTCAGCGGGAAATCAGCAATGCTCTTCTCGATAGATACATTCTCACGCTCGGGAAACACCGCCACGAGAGAATCAACCAGACTCTCAATATAGTCCTTAACAGAACTGTCCTGGTAGTCCTCACCAATCAGTAGCTTCTCGTACAGTACTCTCATACTTTGAACCCGAGCCATGGCTTCACGCAGTGCAGCTTGAACCGCCGGATTCACCGTAGACTGTGTCTGGAGTGAAAGCAACGCTTCAACTTGTGCCATGTTGTTTTTTATGCGGTGGTGCACTTCTTTGAGAAGTGTTTCTTTCTCTGCAAGTTGGCGCTGCACTTCCCCTTCCGCCATCTTGCGTTCGGTGATATCGCGGGAACTAAAAAGTAGCTCTTTTACGTCTCCGTCCGCGCCAAGAATTTTCTTGCCCGCAGTCTCTACCCACGTATAACTGCCGTCTGAACGACGGTAGCGAAACTCCTGGATGCGATGGACCGCACCGCTGGGTATCCATTGGGCAAAATCCGCTTCTATTCGGGGTGAGTCTTCCGGGTGAATAAACTCAAATACCGTTTTCCCCACTAACCGGTTACTTTCATAGCCTAATCCGCGGTGAGCGTTGCCGCTAAACTTAATTGTGCCATATCTGTCAGTTAAGGCAACCACCTCAAACAAGTTGTCGGTAATGTTTTGTAGGAGGTCTTTTTGCTCTTGAAGTTCAATCTCAAACTTTTTACGCTCGGTAATGTCACGGTAAAACGCGACAATCTTATCTTCCGCTCCACCAAGAAACGAAGCTGAAACCTCTACATCAAAAGTACTCCCGTCTTTGCGACGATTTCGTGCATCAAAAAGCGCGTATCCGGAAGACCTGATTTGTTCGATCCGTTCTTTGGTAAGCTCGGGTTGCTCATCCGCGTCTATATCTGGAATTGATAGCTGCAGAAACTCGGCTCGGCTGTAACCGCACATTTCACAGTAGGCATTGTTTCCATCCACAACCCTTCCGTCCATATCCATGACGCAGAACCCGTCTTGGGTTGTTTTCAAAATTGAACGAAGGTAGTCCACCGTGTGCACAAGGGCGGTCTCATGTTGCTGCTCTTGCATCCGTGCGTCAAATAACTTGAACGCCATCTTGATAGATGTATTAAGCACAGTGATGCCGGAGTTCTTCACCACGTACCCGTAAGAGGTAATCTTCTCCGTTCTCGCAACAACTTCCGGCTCGGTATGAGAGGAGAGAAAAACCACAGGGATATCTATCTCATTGAGAATCTGCCGGGCAGCTTCCGTCCCGTCAATACCTTCTCCCAGGTCAATATCCATAAGGACGAGATCGGGGCGTGAATCTACATTTAGAGCGGCTGTCACTGCAGCTTCACCAGTGAGGACGTGGACAACAGCATAGCCGCTCTTCTCCAACCGCTGCTTTTCAGCCATAGCAAGGAGTGCTTCATCTTCAACAAGGAGAATGGTTTTCTTACTTTCGTTGCTCATGCCTTAACCCGTAGTAGTTGTACTGCTACGGTAAACTAAACGTAAAGCCCATGAAAGTAAAGTTTTGGTAAGCTAATTCGCCCAGTCGGTAGGGAAGAAAACCCATCTCTGCGTTGTCTATTAGTTCACACACAGATCTCAAGTACAAACGCTTGGTAGAAATGTCTCCTTGACCTGAATAAAATTTTATGCAGAAACTGAACTTGTCAAAGCTGGACGGCTGGAGGAGAGGTCACTTTATGAATCACACCAATAGAGAGAATCTGGAACAGCGGTTTGACGATGGTGAGAACGTACTCGACTACTTCGAGACGAATATCGTTCTGAGCATTGACCGCCTGGCAGACTTGGCGACACTGCTCAACTTGTCTGCGCTTGCACGAGAAACCAACCTCAATGTTCAGACACTCCAAACCAAGATCAGACGCAGGACTCCTCTCACAGGTGATGAAACTCGAAGCATTATTGAAGCGCTGAAGCGTCATCACCTGACCACTGTTCAATAGATTAGGCATGTCCCCGGTTGCGCTCCTTCTCGTAGAGTTCGTCCATGTAGGTGTCTACGCTGGCGAGCACGCGGTCGTTGGTCTTTTCCCAGACGCGGCGCACGCTCTTGAGCGTCATGTTCTTGATCTCAGGAAGCATGTCGCTCTCCTCCACCTCACGCAGTTTGTTGGTCAACATGTTGCCAGCGCGGATGAGGGTGCTTGAAATCTCCTCGGAGTGATCCCCAGGCCAATCTCCTTCATCATCTGCGGCTACTGCGCCTCCAGGTACATGATGGCCTTCTGCTTGGCATGGAAGACCGCACGCATCAGCTGCCTGCGATAGCGGTGCTTGTCGAGCGTCGTGAGGGTTTGGTTGCTGTCTACGTCTTGCAGCTGCTTAGCAAAGTCCTTGTCGTTGGTGAGGTCACGCGGACTGTAGCGCTCAAGTGAGCTCGACTCATCAATGGTGATACTGCGTACGCCGCCCGAGAGCCTGCTTCGCCGCAGAATGAGCTCAGGGCCTTACGCCTGTGGCGTGGGCAAGCTTCCGC
>CAZQIK010000340.1:0-3072 GCA_964593085.1 uncultured Spirochaeta sp. | reverse complement strand
GGGTAAGAACAAGAATATCTTTGCTTGCCTGTACTTTAAAGTCCAGAACCCGTGACGACCACTCAAACTCAAGAGCCGGATCTGTAAGGAATACGTCTACCGTCGCGGGATTTCCGCCTGCATCGGTGTAATCAACAGAGGCAATCTCAACATCCCCAATGACACCGTCGACTCCAATCTTGCCGCGTAGGTAATTAAAGCCAACGCCCGCGCTTACCGTCGGTAAAAGCACGTTTTCCTCTACCACGCGGTAGCGGACGTCACCACCGAAAAGAAGGTAGTCCATATCTACACTGCCGAGGCCAGGTACCGGGATGCTGGTTCCTGAGGGAATGCCACCAATCTTGAGACCGACATCAAAGGGCAGAATAAAACCACCAATGCGGCCATCTACGGTGTAACCTGGAATAGGAAGACCAATCGCGTTAGCAAAGGGTACGTCGCCTATATCGTCTGCACCTAGGTCGTCCACAGCAGAGCCCAATGCCGAGTAAGGGAGCGTGGTTGCACCCATGGTTAATCCAAGACCGAAGCGTGGCGGCACCCCCATGATCTGCCCAATATGTGCGCTTGACCAGTTAAGCCCAATTGAAGAATTAAGCGGTAGCGCGCCAGCAACACCCGAGGCAAAGTCTTCAAATACCGCTTCTGCTGCGTCAAGATCGTCAAAGTTTTGGGAATAGGCCGGGGTGCTCACAACCATGAACGCCGCAAACGCAATTCCCAGGACAATCAAAGTTCGTCCTGTAGTTTTCATGTACCATCCTCCTCGAAGTTCTTGCTTCCTACTGTACCACTTTTCTCCGGCAAAAGCTTGCCCCTTTGCACTAAAGCATAAAAAAGGGCCCCGGGGAGGTGAAGTCCGGGGCCCACACAAGAGAGGAAACACGTAACGTGTACCGCTACCATTTGTTAAGTCGGCTTAAAGCCGACTCGCATACATATCCTCAGATACAATATCTTTAGATATCGTAGTACAGCGCAAACTCCCACGGGTGTGGGCGAAGGTCAAGCGCCAGTACCTCATTCTCCATTTTGTACTCAATCCATGTGTCGACTACGTCCTGGGTGAATACATCGCCCTTGAGCAGGAACTCATGGTCGGCCTGCAGTGCCTCAAGCGCACCACGGAGAGTTCCGGGTGTCTTGGGTACCTTGGCTGCTTCCTGCGCAGGCAGATCGTAGATGTCTTTATCCAGGGGCTCGCCCGGGTCGATCTTGTTCTGAATGCCGTCTACCGCAGCCATTACCATGGCCGAGAAAGCCAAATACGGGTTGCTGCTGGGGTCCGGGCAGCGGAACTCAAAGCGCTTGGCTTTCTCGGACTGGGAGTACATAGGAATACGCACTGCAGCCGAGCGGTTGCGCTGTGAGTAAGCCAAGTTGACCGGCGCCTCAAAACCCGGAACCAGTCGCTTGTAACTGTTGGTTGTCGGGTTGGTAAAAGCAAGGAGAGCCGGGGCATGCTTGAGCATTCCACCAATGGCCCAGAGCGCGGTCTGGCTGAGGCCTGCGTAGTTGTCACCATAGAACAGGTTCTTCCCGTCTTTCCAGAAGGACATATGCACGTGCATGCCGCTGCCGTTGTCGTTCCAGACCGGCTTGGGCATAAAAGTGACGGTCTTGCCGTACTTGCGGGCGGTGTTCTTCACTACATACTTGTAGCGTAGGAGATTGTCAGCCATAGCAACCAGTTCACCAAAGCGCATGTCAATTTCGCACTGACCGCCGGTTGCAACCTCGTGGTGGTGTGCCTCAACCGGAATGTCCATGTTCAACATGGTAAGTACCATTTCGCTGCGAATATCCTGCATGCTGTCTGTCGGCGCTACCGGGAAGTACCCCTCTTTGTAGCGCGGTTTGTAACCCAGGTTGGGGTTTTCTTCGCGTCCTGTATTCCAACGACCTTCAATTGAGTCGACGTAGTAAAAACCATGGCTTTCAGTTTGTGAGAAGCGGACATCGTCCAAAATAAAGAACTCCGCTTCTGGGCCGATAAAGGCAGTGTCGGCAATGCCGCTTGACTGGAGGTAGCTCACGGACTTGCGCGCGATGTTGCGCGGGTCGCGCGTGTAGTCGGCTCCAGTAACAGGGTCACAGATGTTGCAGTTCATGACCAATGTTGGGTGCGCGGTGAAGGGGTCTAAAAAGGCGGTCTCCGGTACCGGTTTTACCAGCATGTCGGACTCGTTAATGGTCTGCCAGCCGCGAATACTCGAGCCGTCAAAACCTTTACCGTCTTCAAAGGTCTCTTCATCAATCTCACCGGCGGGCACTGAAAAATGCTGCCACAGACCGGGAAAGTCCATGAAGCGAAGGTCGACGATCTGCACATTTTCCTTTTTGATCAGGTCAAGCACGTCTTTTGCTGTTTTAGTCTCACTCATGAAAAAACTCCTCGTTTACGCTTTTATCCGAAGGTGTGTCGTGTGCCCCTCGTTGTTTCTTAGAATAGTGTCCTAATGTGGCTTGCAATTGGTGTGCCAGGACAACAGGTAACTCTGTAAATTGATATATGCTATGACTTTAGCTACTTCTTCTTCCGCTACGACAAAGGCTGTGGATAGCATAATCTAACGTAAATGTATTGTTAAACAGGAATGTCATACGTAAATGTTGTTTTCTTGGTGGTGTTCAGGTGATTCGAGTGCTGACTCGCTCGACAGTTCATCGGTGCTGCGTATTCTTCCGCGATATTTTTTCACAAAACCCCAGGGTCTATACGTCATTTTTGCCTGGCGCAGGCCGTCATCGCCTAAATCCTGTTCGCGGTTGATGTAATGGTAGTGGCGGGGTAAGACTGAAGCAAAACACTGGTTAATGAACTGGTAAATGCCTTTGTAGCCGCCAATTGCTTTCTCAAAATGTACTGCAAACGAACGCCCTTTTTGCAGCGGTTCACCTAAGGTGTAGGCGGCTGGCTTGCCCTCAACCGCAACCAAGTAACCGTGCAGCTCGAGCTCTTCCATTCGTTCCAGAGCTTCGCGGGCCGCAGCATAGTCACCTTCATCTCCGTCCTCTCGCTCATCATTCCAGCGGTCACAAATGTCCAGAGCGTCGTGCACATTGTCG
>CAZQIK010000339.1:0-3079 GCA_964593085.1 uncultured Spirochaeta sp. | reverse complement strand
ACCGAGATCTACACTCTTTCCCTACACGACGCTCTTCCGATCTATACTGCAGGGTGGTGCCTGGTGGGCTGCTGCAGCGGTGGGAGCCGTACTGCTCTTCACCTCCGCAACAGGTTTCTGTGGGCTCTACACCTTACTGGGCGTGAACACCTGCAAAGTAAAAAACAGCAATTCATAACCTATGTGCCGGGCGCCAGCCCGGCATATTTACCCCTCACCTCGACACCCTAACCTAGTCCTGCACCTGACATCGTAATACCCTCGCGTACCATTACATAAGCAATACCGCCTGCTAAAGAGACACTTGACAGTTTGTATACCGATCGGTATATTACAGACATGCGGGAGCACCACAACAAACGGCTAATCCTTGAGAGCGCCCTTACCTTGTTTACCGACCACGGCTATGACGCGGTTGGAGTCCAGGCGCTGTGTCAGGATTCCGGTATAACCAAACCAACACTGTACCACTACTTTGGCAGTAAGCAAGGAGTGTTGCAGGCGCTGGTGTCCACCTACACCGGCATTTTTCTCCGCGAACTCAGCGAGCCATTACAGTACTCGGGCGACCTGCCGCAGAACTTGGAACGGATCAGCGCTGGCCTGTTATCCTTAGCACATCGTTATCCGGAGGCGCTACGGCTCTTTCTTACGGTGCAGCACGCCCCCAAGAGCAGTGAAAGCCGCCGCGCGGCCGGAGAGTTTTTTGGCGAACTTCGAGCACGCGTGCGCGAGTTGTTTGCCGCGGCGGTTATGGACCACGGCAACATGCGTGGGCGCGAGGATACCTACGCTGTTTCGTTCCTGGCGACATTGTTTGGATACATCGACCTGGTGCTTGAGGGGCTCATTGAAGAAAGCCCGGATCTGGCACACCGCATTATGCATCAGTTCTCACACGGCATTTATTCATAGAGATACATATTCGCAAAAAGACAGGATCACGAAGAACCATAGGAGACACACATGACCAATCAGAACAATCCCCGGCCCGACGACTGGTTTGAAAACGCGTTTTTTTACCACATCTATCCATTAGGCTTCTGTCAGGCTCCCGAGTACAATACCTCCGAGGCTGCGGACACCCGCCTTGGTCCGATGCACGAGGTTATTCCGCACTTACGTGAAATTGGCTGCAACGCGGTCTACCTCGGCCCGGTTTTTGCCTCTCACAATCATAGCTACGACACCTCCGACTATTACCATATCGATGCGCGCCTCGGTAGCAACGAGCAGTTTCGCGACCTGGTGGGGGCGTTCCATGCTGCCGAGATACGTGTGGTGCTTGACGGGGTATTTAACCATGTCGGTCGGCAGTTTTGGGCTTTCCGCGACCTGCAGGAGAATGGTGAGGCATCTGCCTACCGCGACTGGTTCAAGGGAGTTGATTTCTCCAAGCGGAGCCCCCACGGCGACTCCTTTAGCTACACCGCGTGGGAGGGCCACTTTGAGCTGGTGTCGCTGAACCACCAAAACTCCGAGCTGCGTCGCCATCTGCTGGGCGCGGTCGACTGGATGATAGACGAACTTAGCATTGACGGTCTGCGCCTTGATGTAGCGTACCTGCTCCCCAAGGATTTTCTCCGTGAACTCCGTAGCCACACACGAGCCAAGCGTAGCGACTTCTACCTGCTGGGCGAGGTGATACACGGCGACTACAGCGAGTACCTCGGGCCGGAACTGCTGGACTCAGTGACAAACTACGAATGCTACAAAGGCCTGTGGAGTTCACTCAACGACGGCAACTATCACGAAATCGTTCACTCAATTGGGCGCCAGTTCGGAGACGGTACGGCGCCGTCCGGCCAGAGCAGTGCCGGAGTTGCAGGCCACGGAGCGTCCGGAGGCGCTGAGGGCGCGGGGAGCGGGCATTGGAGCGGCATCTCCCACGGTCACCATCTGTACAACTTTGTGGACAATCACGATGTCGACCGCGCAGCATCTACTCTGGCCGACGAGAACTATCTGAACCCGCTGTATGGTCTGCTTATGACAATGCCGGGCGTTCCATCAATCTACTACGGAAGCGAGTACGGTCTAAAGGGCTCGATAAAGGCTGGAGGAGACGCGGCGCTTCGTCCGGCCTGGAACGAGGTTGTGCGGCAGGCTGGCGAAGTTAGCAAGCCTGGAACCGCTACCGGCTCCGGCAGTGGTACGGCGGAGATCTCGGACACGCTCCCCACCTTCATCCGCGAGCTCGCGGAGGCCCGCGCCGCGTCACCTGCATTACGCTACGGATCCTACCGCACAGTTGTGGTTGCTCAGCGACAGGTAGCGTTCCTGCGTGAGACTCCGGAAGAAACGGTGCTGGTAGCGCTCAACTCCAGTTCGGAAACAGTGCAGCTCCCGCTCAAGGGCCTTCCGGGTCGGAGCATGACCAGCCTTCTCCACGACGCCAGCGAGATAGCGATAGCCGACGGCACGGCAAAGCTGGACTTACCCGCCTACGGAACAGCGGTGCTGCACGTTCGCAGATGATAGGGCGTTCGACTCTGGGTCCTGACGAGTTTAATATCGCAACTCGACCCCTTCGACCTTGATCAGCATTTCGCTCTTCTGCCAAATTTCCTTGACGGACCCAATTTGCATGATTAAGGCTCCCCGGGAAAGGGTCAAGCCGCGTGCATTGTCACGATTTGTGGCGCATCTTAGCCAGCGCTATTCTTCCTCAACGGGTCTGGGGTGATAGGCTATTGAGAGCTCGCTGGCTACCTTTGACGAGCGCTCTCTCCGAAAGGGGAATGGAGCGGCGGAAGTGATCCGCCCAGACGGATGTGTCAACGAGAATCATCAGAGGAAGACCCCCGCCGCGGAATATCCTTGAAGTCCGGCATTGTTCCTCCAAGACGTGCGAGACGGCGTGCGGCTTCGCGTTGGATCAGTGCTTCCAGTCCGTTCAAGATCAGTCGGGACCGTTCAGTGATACCGGTCAGCTCTTCCGCTTCCTTGAGCAGCTGGTCGTTGAGGATAACAGTTTTCGCAAACACGTACTAAGACTGTACACTACAGCTAACGAAACAAGCCGCTTGACTTTTAGCCCCATCTCATGGCCTTATTTTTCTCTGGAGACACTTATTTC
>CAZQIK010000338.1:0-3082 GCA_964593085.1 uncultured Spirochaeta sp. | reverse complement strand
TGGGCATAGGACCTGCTACGGTACGGCGCTGGTGCCAGCAGCATTTCAGCCTCACGTTCCACGGGTATCACCGAATGCTCCGGATCAACGCCGCCTACGGCGCCATTGCCGCCGGGAGCTCCGTGACCGATGCGGCGCTTGACAGCGGTTACGAGTCCCTGAGCGGTTTCAGGGACCGGTACAAGGCGGTGATTGGTAGCACGCCTTCCGGGAGCGACCGGCTGCACCTGGTTCAGTATCGCCGTATAGAGACACCACTCGGGCCGATGTTGGCGGCGGCGGTCGATGCCGGACTCGTGCTACTTGAGTTCAGTGACCGTCGCATGCTGGAGACCGAGCTTGCCGAGATCGAACATCGCCTCTCGGCACGTCTCCTACCTGGAGACCACGAGCATCTGCAACGCATTGAACGCGAGCTTGGGGAGTACTTTGCGGGCGATCGACGGACCTTTGAGGTACCGCTTCACCTTGTGGGCACCGAGTTTCAGAGGGCGGTCTGGCATGGACTGCTGGAAATCCCCTACGGCGAGACGCGCAGCTACCGAGCGCAGGCAGAAGCCCTCGGGCGCCCTACCGCGAACCGAGCCGTTGCCTCGGCCAACGGACGCAACCGGATTGCCATTCTGATTCCCTGTCACAGGGTCATTGGAGCAGACGGCAGTCTCACCGGGTACGGCGGCGGGCTCGCACGCAAGCGCCAGCTACTGCAGCTGGAGAAAGCAGTAGGGACGGGTTGTCCATCGTTATAGGGAATAGTTATTCTTCTATAAAAATAGTGGAGCAAAACTGCCGATGGAATCATTGAATCTCCCGCCCACGTTAACCGTTTTTGTCTACGCCATGATCACCGCCTTGGCCACCGGTCTTGGTGCCATACCGTTCGTGATCAAGAAGGACCTGTCACGACGGGTCTTGGGACTTGCTGGCGGGTTTGCTGCGGGAATCATGGCTGCGGCAAGCTTCAATTTGATCTATGAGGGCTTAGAATACAGCCTGTGGCGCACAATTGCAGGCATTCTTATTGGAACCGTTCTCATCTATATCACACAGACACGCCTTGATCACGACGAGACACTCTCGGCGGGAGCTTTGGAAGGGGCCGACGCCAAGAAGGCGCTGATGATCGTGGGAGTAATGACGCTACACTCCTTTGCGGAAGGCATCGGTGTAGGAGTTTCCTTTGGTGGCAGCGAGCAGTTCGGCGCGTTTATATCCTTGGCTATCGCGGTGCATAACATACCTGAGGGACTGGCGATATCGCTGGTGCTTATTCCACGAGGTGTCAAGGTCTGGAAAGCAGGCTTATGGTCAGTATTCTCGAGCCTACCGCAGCCGTTGGTAGCAGTTCCGGCCTTTCTTTTTGTCCAGGCATTCCGGCCCTTTCTCCCGGTCGGTCTGGGCCTTGCCGCAGGAGCAATGATCTGGATGCTGACGTCTGAGCTCATTCCAGATGCCCTTGAGGATGCGAAAAAGGAGCACGTCGCCACGGTAGTCACGGTCGCTATCGCGGGAATGATCACATTTCAGGCGCTTGTGAGCTGATGCTTATAGGTTGGCACGCCGGGTGCGTGTCGGCTAACGCTTGTCGGCTGACGCATTCCAAGCGTCTACGATAAGCGAATGCGCGGATTCAGGAGCGCAAACAGCAGGTCAGAAATGAGATTTGCAAAGGCATAAAAGAACACGATGAGCACCGAGATAGCTTGCAACACCGGAAGGTTCTTTTGTGTCACCGCAGTCACAAGCAGTGAGCCAACTCCCGGGAAATTAAAAACGTTCTCAATGACGACAAGTCCGCCCATGAGCCACCCGATCGAAAGCGCTATCACTGCTATTGTCGGAAGAAGGGCGTTTCGCAGCGCGTGTGCAAAGATTACGCGCCGGTATGGAATACCTTTTAGTGTTGCCGTTCGCACGTAGGGTTTCTTCAATTCTTCCAGCATACTAGCGCGCGTCATACGGGTAACGTAGCCCGTAATCGCCAGACTTGCGGTCAAGGCTGGAAGAGTGAGCAGGCGCATCCACTCTCCAAGCGGCATGTTGTTGGAGATGTAGGTACTCGCTGGAAACCAGCCAAATTGAAGGGCAAAAACGTTAATGAGCACGATCCCGGTGACGAACTCAGGCAAGCCAACCACCGAAAGCGATGCCACCGAGATGAGACTGTCCGTCCAGCTTCCTTCCCGCAAAGAGGCAAGCACACCAAGCAGGAGCGACAGCGGAATGACAATGAGGAGTGTTGTACCCGCCAAGCGCATTGAGTTCCCAAGCCGACCCAGCACTAGGCTCCGTACCGCCGGGCTTCCAGCGGTATAAGATCGACCCCAATCCGCGGTTACAAATCCACCAAGCCACTGCCCGTATTGCACCAACGGCGGCCGGTCAAGTCCGAACCTTTGCTCAAAGTTTTCAATGGCTGTGTCAGAAGCGTCACGCCCAAGAACGAGTCGCGCGACATCACCAGGCAACAAATTCGTCAGCGCAAAGATAATGAACGAGGTCACAAGCAACGTGAGTGCAAGTGTAAAGAGGCGGCGAATAAGGTAACGAGTCATTTGTTCTCCGCCCTTTGCAACCTTTGCTCGGTTTTTTCTTGCGACGGCGTTGGCGGCTTCGGCGGCCCTTTACTTTGCATGGATTCAAGCTCTTCAAACGTGTAATGGCAGCGGATTTCATGGCCATCTTCATTCGTTCGGACCGGTGGAGCATCCGTTTCACACACGGTACCAATCTTTCTGGGGCAGCGGGTTTGAAAGGGGCACCCGGGCGGGCGATTCCTCGGCGAGGGAACCTCACCGCGGAGTGCAATAGGACGGTGGCGAACTGCTGGGTCGGGCGTTGGCGCGGCAGAAAGCAGTGCTTCAGTATACGGGTGCGATGGAAAGTGGATAACGTCTTCATTCGCTCCCTGCTCCACAATTTCCCCAAGATACATCACGGCAATGTGGTCGGATAAATAACTCACAACTTCAAGGTCATGCGAAATAACCACGTATGACGCCCCTTCCGCAGCACGGAGGTCCTTCAGCAGATTCAAAATGACCGCCTGTACCGAGGCATCAAGAGAGGAAGTCGGCTCATC
>CAZQIK010000337.1:0-3086 GCA_964593085.1 uncultured Spirochaeta sp. | reverse complement strand
CATCACCGCCCGGTTGGTTGAACCAAAGGCTGGCCCAATTACAAAGGCCATGATCATAATCATGACCAAAAGCGGCGTACCATAGATAATCTCGGTAAAGACGTTGGTAAAGGCCCGAAAATAGCCAAACCGAGAATTTGAGAGCAGGTAAAAGAAAAACCCCAAGGTAGTGCTGGCTACTAGCGTCACCAATGAAACCCACAACGTCCGGAGAAATCCAGCGGCAATGACGCTCCGGTAAGCTACAATAGAACTCATGTCAAAGGGCTGACGCTGGCGCACCACCACGAACCATGCCAATGCTGCAAACGTGGCAATAGCGAAAAGGTACGAGATGGCACGACCACTGTGCTCAGCCCAGGCAACAGCCCGGTCTGAAGGGAGTTGTGGGGTTGGTTTCGCCGGGATCTCTACCATGTTCAATTTTCGTTAATGTAGAAGTCCAAACCATAGCGACCTAAGCGCTCTGTCACCTCAGCGTCCCAGCTCGCGCGCAGCTCATCGTACACGCCACCCGGCTGCGACATACCGTTTACAAACTCATTAGCTTGCTCGAGCAACTCCAGGTCGCCCTTGCGAATTCCCATTGCAATGGGGCTGGAAACAAAAGGATCCCATAGAACAATGGTGTCCTCGGGGTTGGCAAGATGACCCCGTGTAACAGGGGATGCACTCATCATGAGCACGTCGGAGCTCCCCTGCACCACATTCAGGACGGCTGATTCCAGAGTGGTAGCAATTTCCGGCTCAAACCCAAGCGATTGCGGAATACCGGTCGATACTTGTCCAATGACTCCGGTAAACCGTGTCTGCTCAAGGTCGGTGAGAGCCTCTTTGGGTGAGTCGACCGTGATGTCATTTGCCTCGGCAAACTCGCTGTTCACCAGACTAATAATCTTGAAATAAAAGTACGGTTCTGAAAACTCAATTGCCTGCCGCCGTTCCTCGGTACGGCTCATGGAGGCTATGATCACGTCGATCTCGCCCGCATTTAGCGCAGGAATGAGCGATGCAAAGTTGGTATCCACGATCTCTACCGGCCGGCCGAGAAACTCGCCAAAGGCTTCTGCAACGTCAACGCTAATACCTTCCGGCTCGCCCGCGGCATCTCGTGTCTCAAACGGCGGGTAACGCAGGTCCATGCCGACCCGCAGCGGTTCGTTCTGCTCGGATGCTTCTGGCGCTCCGCCTGCAGCTGCAGTAAATGGAACCAAGATCGCTACAATTAATGCAATAATTATTCGTTTCACGTAATTACTCCTGTGTGATTTGTCTCGAGGTAAAGTCGTAAAGCTGCCCGGAATAATCAAGCTTAATTCTGCAAAACCTGCTGCCTAGCCGAAACTTTCCTGCAAAACGGCGGAAATATCGATCTTTCTCAGCCATAGCAGTACATTTTGTACTGGAGAGGGAAAATGATAACGCGCATTGGTTTCGCACAACGACGACGTAGCCTGGTGCTAGCGCTCATGCTGCTCGCTGCCAGCATGACCGGCCAGCCACAGGGGGACCAAGATCTTATACTGGATGACTTCTCTCGCACCGACGGTCAGTCGATCATTGGCACACAATGGGAAGGCTTCACCGATCGGGTGATGGGCGGACGTTCGGATATACATGCCCGCATAGCTCAAACCGACAACGGTCCGGCCATACACATGACCGGCCGGGTGACCACCGAAAACAACGGAGGCTTCATACAAGTTCGACTACCCCTTTCGGGGGACGGTCGTTTCGATGCCTCAGCCTACCAAGGGGTGGCGCTGACGGTACGGGGTAAAGGCGACAATTACTATGTCCATCTGCGGACCAGTCGTACCCGCTTCCCTTGGTCGCACTACGCCCAGAAGCTCCCGGTTACCGAAGAATGGCAGCGGGTAGAGCTGCCCTTTGAGGAATTCGAAGGGCAACTCATGTTCGGCGGGAGAGAGGTAAATAGAAATCGCTTACGGTCGGTAGCAGTTGTGGCAGCAAAAGCGAACTTTCAAGCCGACATCTGGGTACGCGAGGTCGCGCTTTACTGATACGCTTCGGTTAACGATACGCTACGGTAGGTCCACATGCACTGAAATTGTACGGCATGAAGTTACGGGTGAGTCTCGTAAGCATTTCGCTACCATTTGTTTTTATTGCCAAGACGCTATACATTTACTGTGGGAGAGATACATGAAAACAATCTATGCACTACATGAAACTGACGCAGAGGCAGAAAAGGCGCTTACCGCATTTGGAAAGAGCGCCATTGAAGCACGACATATGCGGATCTTTGCACTCCACGACACAAACTCGGGGTTTCACGCTCGGCGAACAGGACTGTCCGCTAACGTGGCGCTGGGCCTTGCCGCTGCTCCTCATGAAGAAAAGGGAAGAAAGGATCGCATAAACACGCTGTTAGAAGATAGCGGCCTCAAGGGCCCAGCATACCAGGAGCTCGTTCGTGCCATTGATCGGGGGCAGGTAGCCATTGCCGCCGACGTCCCGGACCAGGACGCAGACAGGGCGCAGGCAATTCTCTCCCTGCAAGAGAAACTGTAGCAAATACCGGCAATTATTGAGTACTAGGTCTCAAGGCGATGAGTTCACCAACTATCAGTGTAGTAGTTCCAACGTACAACGAGGCAGAATATCTTCCAAAACTGTTGGGGTGTCTGCAGGCCCAGACATTCCACAGTTTTGAGACCATCGTCGCCGACAACAACTCGAACGACGGGACTGCGGATATCGCGCGTGCATTTGGTGCTCAAGTGGTTGCGGGCGGAAAGCCTGCCGAGGGCAGGAATCGTGGTGCAGAAGCGGCAAAGGGCGAGTACATCTTCTTTTTTGATTCCGACGTAAAGTTCGCAAAGACTTTTCTGGCCAGGGCCCTGAAGGAGATGCGGGCTCGCGAAGCGGAGCTTGCCACCTGCGAAACGTTTCCCTTATCGAACCTTGCGCTAGACCGGTTTATGCACAAAGCGGCCAATTTCTTTGTAAAAATGAATCTGGACAACGATCCACACGCTCCGGGCTTCTGCATCATAGTGTCTAGACGTGTATACGATGCGGTCGGCGGTTTCAACGAGGAGCTAAGCTTGGCCGAGGACCAT
>CAZQIK010000336.1:0-3093 GCA_964593085.1 uncultured Spirochaeta sp. | reverse complement strand
AGTATTCAAGCTCTGCCATATCCATTTGCTATTATCAACGCGGATACCTACGAAGTTCAGTTTGCGAATGCCGCTTTCGGTGGGCGCGAGACTGTAGGCACGAAGTGCCACTACTCCTTGTATGGCAGCGAAACACCATGTAGCGATCCAATGCATCCGTGCCCAATTAAAATGATCAAGGAGCAAGGCCAGCCCGCCACGGTGCTGCATGTAGAACAGGACAAACGTGGAGAACCTCGGTATTCTGAGATTACTACGTATCCGATATATGCCGCAGATGGTCGACTCATTCGCATAGCAGAAAGCCGGATCGACATCACCGAGCGCAGACAAGCAGAAGAAAAAATACAGCGCCAGCTTGCAGAGAAAGAGGCTCTGCTCAAGGAAGTCCACCACCGTATAAAGAATAATATGGCACAGGTTGAAGGCCTGCTAGCACTTCAAACTGAGTCCAGTGACAACCCTGAAGTGCAAGCTGCCTTGCGGGAAGCTATGTCTCGTGTGCAAAGCATACGAGTTCTCTATGAGAAGTTGTTGATTGGCGAGGATTATCAGGATGTTTCGGTTAAGGACTACATTGAGAGTCTCATTGATTCCCTTGTCGCGGTGGTTCCTGAGCATGAGAATATATTTATTGAGAAGAGCATTGCAGAGTTCACCCTGAGTTCGAAAAAGCTCATCCCGGTCGGCATCATCATAAATGAGCTGCTAACCAATGTCTTTAAGTATTCCTTCCCAGGCAAGGCCCACGGGCATGTTGTCGTTGAACTGCGCAAGACCGAAACACATGCGACCCTCACAATTCAGGATGATGGCATAGGTCTTGATGCCGGGCGCACCCCAAGCGGATCCACTGGATTTGGCCTCACTATTGTAGAGATGTTGGTTGAACAACTTAAGGGTAGCTACTCAGTGGAGACCGATACCGGCAGACGGAGCATCGTGGAGTTTGAACTATAAGTGGGCGAGGGGTGCACAGTTGGCGCGGGTCAGCGGGGGCGGATGAGCTGGCCACGGCTTGTGGCACTGATGCGGCGCCCGCGCAGGTAGGTTGCGTGCACGCGGCCGCGGAGGGCGCGGGTGAGATAAGGTGAGCTACGGTGTCGATCTTGGAGCTCGTCAAGGCTGAGCGGCGCCTCGTGGTCAAGCTCAACCAGGGTGAAGTCTGCATCATTGCCGAGGCGCAGCGAGCCCTTGCCAGGGAGCCGAAAGAGCTCAGCAGGACGAGCGGCGGTGAGTTGTGCTATGCGGTGGGCAGGAACACCAAGAGTGAGAAGTGTCCGCAGCGTAGTTTGCACCCCGGCAATGCCGCCCCATGCCTGTTCAAAGGGTAGCCCGTCCTTTAGATCGAGAGGGCAGGGTGAGTGGTCCGAGCCCACGGTATCGATATCCCCGGCAATGAGCCGTTTTAGTAGGTCACGTCGTGTTTGCTCGTCGCGCAGTGGCGGCGCACATTTGGCTCGGGCGCCAATCTCCTGGAGATTATGTTCATTGAAGTAGAGGTAATGCGGGCAGGTCTCGCAGCTTGCTGGTAGGCCGCGTTCGGCCACTGCTCGCCGTATGAGTTCCACACCGCGAGCGCTTGAGACGTGCACGATATGCACGCGGCAACCAGCTTCGGCAGCGACCGAGAGCGCCCGCGTAATTGCGCCCAGTTCGGCGTCGACCGGGCGCGAGTCAATGAAGCGGCGAACTGCATCCGGGGCCGCTGTAGCTGCAGGGGAGGGAGCCGCGGCGGAGTTGACAGCGGCGGCGTGGTCGACGGCGGCGGCTGCGGCGGATAGGACCTCGGCGCTTTCGGCGTGCAGTAGCGCCGGGAGGTCAAGCTGGGCGGCGGTTTCCATGCCACGCTGCAGGGTGGCTACATCGACATGCTGAAACTCAGGAATTCCGCTTGGGCACATGAAGGCCTTGAAACCGACTACGCCGCGTTCGGCAAGTTCCTCGAGCCTGTCCAGGTTGGTGGGGGTGAGGCCGCCGTACAAGGCAAAGTCGGTACGGCTGCGCGCCGACGCCGCAGCGTGCTTGGCATCAAAAGCCGGGCCGTCAAGCAGGGGTGGGTCCGAGTTCAGGGGCATGTCTATGAAGCAGGTCCCCCCGCCCGCGGCAAGCGCCGCCGACCCGGTAGCTATGCCCTCCCAGCCGGTGCGGCCGGGCTCGTTAAAATGCACATGTGCATCAATGACGCCGGGGAAAATAGTGAAGCCGCGGGCATCAAGTTCTTTGGTGTCGGAACCGGCGGCACCAGCTGAGCCAGCGGCGCTGGAGGCACCAGCCGCACCCAGCTCGGTGATCACCTCGGCTATGCGTCCCTCATGGACGAGCACATCGGCGCGTTCTACGCCGCCTGGTAGTACGACAAAGCCCCCACGGAGCACAAGGTCGGCGCTCATGTTCAGCTGCCCCGATAGGTGCTGTAGGCCCAGGGTGAGACCAGGAGCGGGACATGGTAGCCAGCCTCTGCGTCGGCAATCTGAAACTCTATGGGAATGCTGTCCAGGAAGACACCGGCGTCCGGGTGTTCCTGCGCAGTAAAGTACTCTGCTACCGAGAAGACAAGGCGGTAGCGGCCGGGGCGCATCTCCGTGCCGCTGAGAAGCGGGGCGTCGGTGCGGCCGTCTGAGTTGGTGCGCGTGGTGACCAGCGGGTGCGGTTCCGCTTCGGACACTACTGCGCTCACTGTGTGGCCGAGGTACCACAGCTCAATAGCAACGCCAGCGGCCGGGCGCCCGGATGCTGTATCCAGAACATGGGTGCTTAGTTTACCGCTCATTGCCGTGCCACCGTGCCTGTGATAATGCCAAAGGGCGAGTCGGTCCCGTAATAGATTTCATCCGGGTTATCGAGCTTGAAAGGGCTCAGGTCAAAGAGCATATGGTGCTGATTTGGCATAGTGAAACTAATGTCCGAGATCGTTGGGGTGCGCTTGAGCATCTCTTCGCCCATGAGGTACAGCGTAGCTTGGAGGCTGGGGCTGTCGTGGGTTGCAAAAACGTCGGTTATTGTTTGGTAGCTTGTGTCCCATGCCTCGTTGAAGGGTAGGTCGCCAGCGACTAACTCAGCTGTGTGGATGTAGTTCCAGACCGCATCAAC
>CAZQIK010000335.1:0-3101 GCA_964593085.1 uncultured Spirochaeta sp. | reverse complement strand
GCAGTCCCAAACCGGTACCGGTAAAACTGCTGCGTATCTCATAACCATTTTCCAGCAGCTTTCGGAGCAGGGGGCGTACCCCGGGAAAAAGGCGCTTGTTGTTGCCCCAACCCGCGAGTTGGCGGTTCAGATTGAGCAAGACGCGCGCGACATAGGGAAACATGTTCCTTGTAAAGTCGGCTGTTTCTATGGAGGTACCGGGTATGTGCAACAAGAGAAAACAATTGCCGACGGTGTAGATCTGATCATTGGAACACCGGGGCGTCTCATAGACTTTAACCGCTCAGGAAAACTGAATTTCGGAGATGTCGGCGTACTTGTTATTGACGAAGCAGACAGACTCTTTGACATGGGCTTTTATCAGGACATACAACAGATCATGCGTAAGACTCCAGACAAGGACCACCGTCTAACAATGCTTTTTAGCGCAACATTGAGTCAGAGTGTGAGAAACCTTTCATGGAAATACATGAACGACCCAGCCGAGATCGAGATCGAGCCCGACCATCTTGCCGTCGACAAGATTGAGCAGAGCATTTATCACGTTGCACGAAATGAAAAGTTTGCACTTCTGCTTGGTGTGCTTGAGCAGTACAACCCGAGTAACGCAATAGTGTTTACAAACACCCGACGAGCCGCCGAAGAGATTTCTTTTCGGCTCAAATTTAATGGGTATCATTGCGAGTTTCTCATGGGCGATCTCCCGCAACAAAAGCGGCTTAAGATTATTGAGCGCGTCAAGAAAGGGGAAACGCGCTTCCTTGTAGCAACCGATGTTGCCGCACGGGGGCTTCACGTTGATGATCTTGAGATGGTAGTTAACTACGATATTCCAGAAGATGCGGAAAACTACATTCACCGGATAGGTAGAACCGCTCGCGCCGGGAAAAGTGGCCGAGCAATAGCATTAGCGTGCGAGCAGTACGTATTTGGTCTTGAAAATATTGAGAGCATGCTTGGTATGAAAATTCCGGTGGCTGAGTTCGACGAAGGCCTACTGCGGGAAGATCAGGCCCACGGGAAGCGGCCACCTCGTCGTGAACGATTAGGTGGGCCGAGTGACCGCAAGCCTGCCATGCGTGGAGGATCTCGCGAGCGTGGCGGAGGCCCGCGGGGTACGAGTGGAAAACCGTCGGGGCATGGCGGAGGACGACGTAGCGGCACACCAGCCTCGGCAAGCGTCGAGAAAGCAGTTCCCAAAGCGGCGGGCGAAGGCGACCGTAGCTCTTCTCCTCGCCCGGTACGCAAGCGTGGTGGTCGTAGTGGTTCTCCGCACAAACCTGACCCGGCTCCTTCTTCGGCCTCTCCACGAAACGAAGCAAAGCCAAAGGCAACCAAAACGAAAGCAGATGCTCCATCTGCTAAGGGTTCTGCTTCACAATCAGATCCCGCGCTCAACGAGCGATTGCGCGAGTATGAGCGTAAGTATGGCGAAAGTTTTCGGCCGGTAGATGTAGAAACCGGTGCGGCCGGGGGCAGTGGCTCTAGTTCATCCGGCAAACGGCGTTCTCGTGGCCGAGGTCGTGGCCGTGGCGGTCAAGCAAGCACCGAGCGTTCGGTGGAGAGTCAGTCGAAAACGGAGTCCACGTCTGTGTCAAAAGAGACACTTTCTCAGCCGCATCCGTCAAAGAAGGCCCCAATAAGGACCGAGTCCACGCAACAAGCATCTGCGAAAAAAGAAAACAGCGAAGGCGTTCTGGGGCGTCTTCGTGGAATCTTTCGGAAGGGTGAGTAAACGATATCGAGAGAGTAAAGGATACTGATAACAGATGAGACGATAATCTTGACAGGCTATCTAGATTTTCGTTATGGTGAAGCTTCATTTTGTAAGGAGACCGTGAATGGCACGAAATACCAAGGCGAAGGGCAAAATTGTTCGTCGCTTCGGCGTAAACATCTTTGGCAACGAAAAGTATGATCGCCTACTGAAAAAGAAACCGAATCCGCCCGGAAATCCTAAGAAGGGTCGCATTCGTCAGACCGAGTATGGAAAACAACTTGGTGAGAAGCAAAAGCTAAAATGGGCGTATGGCCTATCGGAGCGGCAGTTCCGCAACCTCTTCTTCAAAGCGAAAGCGCAGAAGGGAGTTACCGGTCATAACATGCTCATTCTGCTCGAACGACGCATCGACAACGTCGTCTATAGGCTTGGAATGGCGTCAAGTCGTTCCCAGGCTCGTCAGTTGGTGAGTCATGGGCATGTTCTGCACAACGGTCGCAAGACCACCATTCCGTCGGTACTGGTTCGCGCTGGAGATACGGTAAGTGTTCGCCCACGCAAGACTACCCAAGACATGGTTCGGCAGTATCTTGCAGATAATGCAACTCGTGCGGTACCACCTTGGCTTGCATTATCGAAAGATGACATAGCTGCCTCGGTTTCTGTTTTGCCGACTCGTGACATTATCCCGACAATTGCTGAAGAGCAACTCATCGTCGAGTTCTACTCTAAGTAGCCGGGAATTAAAACGCGGGACTGCATGGAAAATACCACGCTACCGCTGTACCGGCTCGGTGTAGATGGGCCTCAAATAACTCCAGTCGGCCTTGGAACTGCCCAATTTTCAGGTAGAACAGGGGCCGTTGGGCGTTATTGGGGAGAGCTCACTCAGGATACGGTAAACGAGATTGTGTCCGTGGCGGTAGGCGGCGGGCTCAACTGGTTCGAGACATCCGAGCGCTACGGGGGCGGCATTGCTGCCCACGCCTTGTCACACGCGTTGTCATCAACAGAGCATAGTCAGCGCGAACCCGTTATAGCTTTTGCACGAAGTGCACCGTTCCTAGTCGCCTCCAGTGTACATACCCATCAAGTGGAAGACGCGTCCGCATTAGATCCATACCACATCGGCCTGTACCAGTTTTCGGTCCCCCGAGGTGCGGTCTCCATGGATACTCTCTTACGAAGTGCTGCCGCCCTTAAGGGTGTGGGGCGAATCTCTGGGATCGGTGTGAGTAACTGCTCGGCCGAGCAGATAGCAAAGGCCGCACGTTGTCTTGCCGATGAAGGTATGAGCCTTTGGGCAAACCGTGTCAGGTTTAACTTGCTTGATCGTCGCATAGAGGCAAACGATGTGCTGTCGGCATGTCGTCAACTCGGT
>CAZQIK010000334.1:0-3109 GCA_964593085.1 uncultured Spirochaeta sp. | reverse complement strand
GATCTATGAGTTATCCTGAGTTTCTGACGGCAACTCCCTATAGCTGGGTAGGCCTCGCGGCGGTGTTGGTTGGATGTGTGGCGGCTGACCTCACTCGGTTGCCCGCTGCACGCCGGAGAAGAGGATCGTGGGCCGTTTCGCGGCTCTGGACCCGGATATATCTTCTCCTGACCTTTTTTGTTATGTGTGCACCGGCACTGGTGTTTCTCAGTGACCGGACGCGACTCTTAGACCCGGCTCTTCTGCCGTATGCGGGGGTCTTGGTAGTGGTAGCCTTTGCTGCAACGCGTTTTCCCCGTAGCATAGGGGTGCCGCTGCTCCTGGTTTCTATTGCTGGATTCTCGCTCATGACTGCCGCATTGCGCCCATGGACACCTGTGTCGGAGCCAAGCCAGCTTTTTTCTATTCGTGTTCTCTCGGTCAGCCCGGAACAGCAACGGCTGGAGCTGCTTGTTAACGATGAAGGAATTGATATAGTTGATCTTCCGGGTAACGCGTTCGGTGTACGCATGGAACGTCTGGTGCTTCGACCAGAACTTTTCTTGCTTGGATTTGAGGTTGCATACAGGCCAGCCGCTATAGACGCCTATCGCTATGATCAAGAGGCTAACGGCGCTGTCTTTCTTTCGGTCGGAGAGTCTTTTGCCTTTCCCGCACCCGATAATTTCTTTCGGCGATCGTTGCGAACCAGCTCTATTCCCGGGCTCCGCCTAGATACGGCGTTTAGCGGGACGACCGCGGCCTATGCCCTTGCCCTGCATCGGGTCATTATTGCCCCTGGTTCGATAGAGCTTCGGCCCGCGACCCCTGGTGTGCAAAATAGGGAGTCTTAAGATTGAGCTGGTAATGCTCCTGACGATACAGCAATTGTTTCTACGGGCACAGTGCTTTCTACGGGCTTGACCTGGTCTTGGAGGCTCCGCATAATGAGCATAGCTTAACCTCCTTGGAGATCTTACGCTTGCGAGTCCGATACACCACCGGCAAAGACGGGAAAGCTCGAAAACATGCCGTCATTTATGAGGCTCACGAACACGGTATACAGCCGCAGCTCATTGATGAAGACGCCGTTAAAATCGTGCGGCGCCTGCAACAACATGGGCACCCAGCTTACATAGTGGGTGGTGCTGTACGTGATCTGTTGGTGGGCGAGGCTCCTAAAGATTTTGATATAGTTACCGACGCGCAACCGAACCGCATTCGGAAGCTATTTCGCAATTCGCGGATAATTGGAAAGCGATTTCGACTCGTTCATATTTTTTTTGGCAGTAAGATTATTGAGGTATCGACTTTCCGTTCGGCCGAGGCCGAAGGGTTCAACAACGTCTATGGGAACATTGAAGAAGACGCCTTGAGGCGAGATTTCGGGGTCAACGCGCTTTATTACTGTCCTTTGGAACAAGAAATCCTTGATTTTGTGCATGGGTTTAAGGATTTCCGAGCCAAGCGCATTCGCCCGATCATTCCTGTTGAGCGCATTTTCCGCGAGGATCCGGTACGGATGCTCCGTGCCGTGAAGTATTCGGCAAGTACAGGGTTTCGCGTTGTGCTTCCCTTGAGGCTCCGAATGCGCAAACAGGCAAAACTGCTGTCAGACTGCCCCGCTTCACGGCTGTCCGAAGAAGTCTTTAAGATTTTGGTTTCGGGACGTAGTCACAGTGTTATGCACGCGTGCCGACAGTATCATCTGCTTGAGCACATGCTACCGAGTTTTGCAGAGACGTTGCTCCACGGTGGCGCTTTTGCTGAGCAGAAGTTTTTTGCGTTGTTAGAAGAGTTAGATGCACAGGTTGCGTCCGAACGCGGAGCCGACCGGGCCCTGGCATTGGCCTTTTTGTGCGCCGATTATCTATTTAGATCCGGTCCCTATGTAGAACATACCACAATTCCATTCAAGGATGCGTATCAGTCGCTCAAGGATCAGCTAAAGCCGGTAACCCCTGCAAATATTGAGGTAGAAAAGGCCCTGCAACATCTTCTCAGACGAAGAAAACGCTATCTGAGTGAGGGGCCCGGCGCTTTACGGCTCAAGACAGACAGTATTGACGCCAGGACCAGGAAAGCAAAAACTGCTCCAGGACCTACCAAACAGATTCGGGATGATGCTCCGCGGCCATCATCAGAGGGCGAAGCGGCTTCAGTGGCCGAAGATGCTCACACTCAGTCTACGACGCGAACTGCCAGCTCCAGACGTCGCCGCCGTCGGGGACGCCAGAAAAAAACCGAGCAGCGCGAATAAAGCGTTAATCCTGTATTCGGCCAATAAGGTCGGTAGCTTGGTCGCGATAGGCATCTCCACCAAGCTCAATGGCGCGTTCAAGTTGCTCGCGAGCGGTTGCATAACGTTCTTCGGCAAAAGCGTTGACGCCTAATGCATAGCTGACGAGAGCTTCGTCGGCTCCCTTTGTTAAGGCGGTCTCGTAATAATACTCGGCCAGCTCAAAACTCGCATTGTCAAAGTTAATTAGTCCAAGATAGTAGTACGGTAGATATGTGGATTCATCTATATTGGATGCTGCAACAAAATGCCGTTCGGCAAGTCCTAAATCGCCGTTGGTATAGGCCTGCATGCCGTCTTCCACCAGGTCCCTGTAAGAGCGCATTGACTGTACATGAGCAATGAAGCCTTCAACTAAGAGTTCGGTATCGTACCAACGAAATGATTGTTCCCGTACCCGACGCACGTTATCCTCGAGACTTGTGCCTGGTTCCAAGGCACTCATGCTGTCCCACATTAGTCGATTTACAGCGCGATCAGAGCTACCTAAAAGAAACGCAACCATACCCCAGGCCTGTGGGTAAAATACTTCGATATTTTCACGTGCAGCTTCAGTATCCATGGCCAGAATTGCGCCGAGCGGGATGGGTTGGGGATCTTGTTCTTCATCGAGAATTGAGCGTAGCTCATCAAGCCAATCAAGGTTTTCCGTGTAGACTGCGTGGTCGTTTTCAGCGTTATAGGTTATGCGCTCAAAGTACACCGCAAAACCCTCTCGTAACCAAGGCGGTGGGTTAGGAACGAAGCTACGCAAGTACTGAACAAAGGCCTGGTGTGCTAATGTTCGGTCGTAACTCTCACCGCTGTTGTAGTGTCCGACCAGAACACTCC
>CAZQIK010000333.1:0-3161 GCA_964593085.1 uncultured Spirochaeta sp. | reverse complement strand
GGTGTACGGGTTGCACCGACCGTTCCTAGCTCCTCCCCACGACGGACAAACTCGCCCGCCGCCGTGGTAAGGCTGTCGAGGTGGTAGTACAACCCGTACACCCCGGGCAGGTGCTCAAGCACAACTGAGTACCCGGTAATGAGGCGGTCGCCAGCAAATACCACCCTTCCCGAGGCGGAGGCAACAACCGGTGTTCCGGTCGGAGCGGCCAGGTCCAAACCGTTGTGAATAGAGCCAGCCCGGCCACCGTCGGCGTAATGGAACTGCCGTCTGTCGCCGAACCGTGCGCTCACGCGAACATCTTCGCCAACCACCGGTAACACCATGTCTCCAAGAGCGAATATAGCATCGGACCTGAACCGGCCCAGTAGGTCCATGAGTTCACGCGTCTCACGATACCTTTTCGGATTGGTTGTCGTGCGTAGCTCAGACATCGCCATGCTCAATGCGATAGTGCTGTCGTCGTAGTCGCGGTCCAACACCTCGAGTTCACGGTACCGAACCCGCGGCAAAGAGTTCGTAGTTTCAAAATACTCTATGCGAATTCTGTAGCGGCCGGGCTTAACCGTGCTGGGCACACCAAGCAGAACTGCGGTGCTTTCCAGGTCCCGCCCGGACGTCACTGAAAAGCCTACAGCGCGTGCTATGCTCCGACCGGTGGCATCTTCTATGCTTGCACGCACCGTTCCGGGCGCTTGCGCCGGGTAAATCACAAGCTGTAACGGCAAGCCACGTTTCACCGTTGTCGGTGAGTGAACAGCAATGCTCTGCGCTACGCAAAGCGGAAAGGCGAAAAGGATAAAGCCGAGAGCCAAGCGACGAATCAAGCCGACCCTCCCGTTTCACGACGGATATCGAGCACGGTAAGCTGCACCGACTCACGGCCTTGGTAGTAATTCCAGCCATAGCGAAACACCACCGACACACTGTCGCCCCGTGTGAAATCCAGGCCGACCTTCTCGGCGGCATTCCAGTAAACGGCTGGCCACTTTACGCCCCCGCCAACAAGCAACAGCCGCACATGCTTTTGCTCCTGTTTTCCCATGAACTCGACCTGCTCAAGAACCAGTCCATGTACCAAGAAGCTAAGCTCGGGGTTTTCTATGCCGTACGGCTCAAATCTTTGTACCGTTTTCTCGAGGTTGGTAGAGAGAAACTGCAACGGAAGCTCTGCGTCGATATCAATGCGTTCCTCCAACTCACTATCAAGCACGATGGTGGGGGCTGCTTCGTTTAGTCGTCGGCGAAACTCAGCCAATCGCGGTACGGTCAGATGGAACCCGGCCGCTGCGTCATGTCCGCCCCAGTCCTCAAATATGTCTTCAAAGCCGCGAAGAAACTGCGTTGCCGAAAAGCCTCTGGCGCTACGAACACTGCCCACGGCACGATCGTCACAAATAGCCACGACAGCGGCTGGAGCGTTGAATAGTCGGGCAAGCCTGCCAGCAATTATTCCTGTTACTCCGCGGTGAATTGCGTCATCCTGCACGAGAACAAAACGCCCGTGGAGCTGGTCAAAGCTTTCCTGTGCCGGACCAAGAACCCGGTCCCAGGTTGTCTCGCCAATCTGGCGGCGCTCCCGGTTAAGCGTAATCAGCTCTTCTGTAATTGTGCGAACGGTGGTGTGATCGTCGCTCATAAGAAGCTCGACCGCTTTGTCGGGTTGTCCCATCCGGCCGGAGGCATTTATGACTGGGGCAATGGTCCAGCCAATGTCTTTTGCGTTCACTCGCTTGCCCATAAGCCCAAGTTGAACTAGCAGCCGCTGCAGGCCGGGCCGCGTCCCGGCGTTTAGTACATCGAGCCCTTTGCGTATAAGAATTCGGTTCTCATCACGCAGAGGCATCATATCGGCTACTGTGGCCAGCGCCACTAAGTCAAGCGAGGCCTCATGCTTCTCACGTAATGCCGCTTCACGCTTGAGGAAGAAGGCGCGGAAAAGCGCTGCAAATACATCGACCTCTTCCGGCGGTGTTTCACTGTAGACACTCATGCGGGAGCCGTCTCGCATCGCAAGAAGGCTCTTGTTTGCAAGTGATGGAAAAAGCTTCCAAACCTCAGGGGCCAGATCAATAAGCCCTATCTCAACGCGTTCGCCAAATACTGCACGCAGCATTCGTTCCTGCTCTCTCTCGTTATACACGAGAATTTGCGTGCCTATGAGAAAGCTCTCAAGCCGCGTCGAGGCTATGTCAACCATGCCCGGCACAAGATTCTCGCTTATACGATCAATCTCAATAAGGTTCTCAAGCTTGATGCAGTCAAGCACGTACGTGTCGTTACCAGGCCTCAGGTGAAGCAGGCAGAGCTGCTCCTTGAAAAAGCTCGTCAGCCCAAAACGCAGGGCCCAACAGAACTGTGAGGCTAAACCACAGCCGCACAGCCCGTCAAAAGGATAGGCACAGTCAGGTAGTTTAGGGTTGATAATTGCAGTGGCGGGCGGTAACTCCAGTTGCGGATTGTGATGGTCAATAACGACGGTATCAATACCAAGCTCAAGCGCGTAATTGATCTCACGACTATTGGTCGTACCGCAGTCCACGGTAATAATGAGGGTAATGTCCTGCTCACGACACCGATCTACAATGGCTTCACTGAGTCCGTAGGGTTCATCGCCAACAGGGACCGCCCAGTCTACATTCATACCCAGCTCGTCACGTAAGCAGGTTACCAGTAGCGCTGTGCTGGTAATACCGTCGGCATCGCGGTCGCCGAAAACGAAGACCTTCTCACCTTCTGTGCGTGCTAAGAGCACACGTTCCACGGCATCTTCCATGTCCTCAAACAAAAAGGGGTTATGCAGATGTTGCAGATCGTTTTCTAGAAAAAACTTGACGACTTCGCGATCAACTACTCCCCGACGAACCAAAATTGCCGCATCCAGGAGGTCAAGCGAGTATGTCTCGGACAGGGAGCGAACATCGCCAGACTCAATTTCAGATTTATGCCAAATCATGTGTCGGTGCTGAACTCCTCAAGAAAGACCTCACTTGGCGGGTCGCACTCTTCTTCAGAGACGATGTAGGCACCCTTTAGAGCCTGCGCGGCTGAGCTGACGGCTTCATCGCTCCGCCCGTAGACGCGAGCAAGCATGTCGCCCGCGGTAACGGTGTCCCCGATTTTACACTGCAGCTCAATGCCAACGTTTGGTGAAACCGAGT
>CAZQIK010000332.1:0-3163 GCA_964593085.1 uncultured Spirochaeta sp. | reverse complement strand
ATTTCGCTTCGATAATATGTTCTTTACACCGGACGGTACCTCTCGAACGGTCGAGGTGTCCGGACGAGACGGACTCATTCCACGACGCTGGAGTCACCATATGCTGCGCTACAACGCCGATATCGGACTCCTTGAGTATCTTGTGGACGAGGTGCCGCAAGAAGTAATGCATATGACCACCACTGGAACTGAGTTGGGCGATACTTCGCGGGTGCGCATTGGGAGCGGCAGTTCCGGCGAGCTGCTTTTGGGGTCGCGCTTCACCGGATTCATAGATGAGCTTAGATTCGAACGGGACTTCGTGGAAAATCCGTATACAGCTGCGTTGGTGAACGAAACCGGATTGGCCGTATCGCGCGTGATCGATCTTGGCAGGTCAACGGCGCGCCTGAGTCGTATCGACGCAGAGTACACTACGCCAGGCGAGACCGATATATTTTTCGAGTATCGTATCGGTGAGAATAGAGTTGGAATGGATGCGGTTGACGCCGAGTGGTCGCGGTTTACACCGAACCAGGACATGGAAACCCTGCCGCGAGGCCGCTACCTCCAGGTGCGTGCCGAGCTTTTTGCCGACGGAAATTTCGAACAAACCCCGAGTATAACTTCAATAAGCCCGGTATATGAATCGCCTCCCCCTCCCGCGCCGCCGGTTCGAGTTATGGCCGAGGCACGGAATGCATCGGTACGCGTGCAGTGGAGTCCGGTGATGGATCCGGAGATCGAGGGCTATGTGGTTTACTACGGTACCCAATCGGGCCGCTATTTCTCAGGAGACAGCGACCTTGGATTATCTCCACTTGATGTTGGTCTTGAAACCGAGATAGAAATCACCGGTTTGGAGAATGGCCGACTGTATTATTTTGCGGTAGCGGCATATGATCGCGCCGGAACAGTATATGAAACCGTACCGTCACGTGAGGTGAACGCTCGGCCGACAAGGCATGCGCAATGACAAAATCGCAACTAGGTAACATGCTACATCTTGCTGAGAATGCGCTACGAATTAGTGATTATGAGACCGCTGAACAGTATGCGCTGGAAGCCCGTACTGCTGCGCCTAAGTCTGTTCAAGTAGGTATGCTTCTTGGGACGGTCTATGGGCGTTTGGAGCGCTATGAAGAAGCCGTAAAGGAGTTCGGACGGGTTCTCAAGATTGCTCCGAAGAATTCGGAAGCTCTCAACAATCTTGGAGTTATGTACCGCTTTCTTGGTCGCACTGAAGAAGCCCGTAAGGCTTTGCAGGGTTCACTGGAGCTGAGCCCAGAACGGGCCGATGTGCTGTACAACCTTGGCAACATCCACAAGGCGGCAGGCGAGTTTGACGAGGCGGTTAGGTGCTACGAACGCGCTATAGAGACCGATCCGAGCTTTGTGCTTGCGTACAACAATCTTGGTACTATTTTTCAAAAACAGGGTAAGCATGATCAAGCTGTTGAGGTTTTTAACAACGGCTTGCAGCATGATCTAAATCATCCAACACTTCGCTACAACCTTGGTATTAGTTACGATGCGCTTGGCAAGTTACCGGATGCACGGCGGCAGTTTGAACATGCACTACGTTCGCGCCCTGGCTGGACGGACGCACTCAACAACCTAGGAATCGTGCTGGAAAAGCTTGAACGTTATGATGAGTCCATCCGACAGTTCAAAGAGGTTCTGGACATCGATGAAAAGAACCACGTAGCGCGTAATAACATCGCCACGGTGCTTGCTAGACAAGGGAACACGGAGGATGCATTTAGTTACTACGCCGACTCACTCAGGGCTGATCCAACCTATGAGCGAGCAGCTGCGAACTTAGGGAATCTGTTCGAAAAAAATCCCCCTAAAGATAGCGATTTTGATGTTCTTAAGAACATCTACGAGCACGCCCCCCAGAATACCGAGTTTCAGTTTCAGTATGCAAAGGCGCTCATGGGAGCGCAGCGGTACGAGGAGGCGGAGCAAGCGGTTGAGCGGACCCAGATAAAAGCTGCAGATGATCCTCGCACGCTGCGGATGACGGGCCTTCTCAAGTATCGTCGTGGTGACAAAGAAGGTGCCGAGAAGGATTTTTCTCGACTGCGTGAGCTTGACCCCGAACATATTGACCATCACCTTGATCTTGCCGAGATGCTTATGCAGTCCGGCGACACCCAAGGCGCGTTGACTGAGGTCAATACACTCCTCAAGCAGAGGCCGGATAACTTACAGGCGGGAGTGGTGAAGGCCGACGTTCTCACGCGTGGAGGTCGGCCAAAAGATGCGGTGAAGCTGCTCAAAAAACTGAAGAAGAAAAACCCTGAGAGTGTTGAGACGCTCTCCGCGCTATCTCGGGCTCATCAGACCCTTGGAGAACGAGAAAAGGCTATAGGAGCTCTTGATGAGCTTATCAATATTCAAGGCAATCGTGGTACACCGGACGATTTAAGCGCGCTAAACAAAAGTCTTGAGCTCTACGAGGAAGCTGCTCGTAGCCTGGCTGACGAACACAGTGACGATTGGCAGCGAAATCTGGATAAACTTTCTCGTTATGCGCGCAGTCATGATACCGGGCAGCCGGAGGAAGATAACCAAGAACTCCATGTCGAGAGTCTTGATGGGCAAGATGAAGCCTCGGTGTCGCCATGGGACCTTGGGCCACAGACATTTCAAGCCGATGCCGAGGAAGAATCCGATCTTGCACCGGCTGAGCCGGAGGAAGAAGAGCCAGCAATCGACGAATGGGAACCGGAACTGCCTCCGGCAATGCGCGACATGATTGAGAGCGGCTCGATGCCGTTTGGAGATCAAAACAGGTCTGGAAGCGGTCATGAAGCTGAATCGGACGAGATCCCGTTTATGCGGGACTTCCCACCTCAGATGCCGTCTGAGCCGGTGGAAAGTGTGGCCGAACCTCAGTCTGAGCCTTACCATTCGCCCGAGCCACAGCGACAACCCGAGTCCCAGCGACAACCTGGCGCATCGGAACAACCCGAGCCCCAGCGACAACCCGAGGCCTCGGGACAACCTGAGCCGCCACATCGAACTGAGCCACAGCGACAACCTGGCGCATCGGAACAACCCGAGCCCCAGCGACAACCCGAGGCCTCGGGACAACCTGAGCCGCCACATCGAACTGAGCCACAGCGACAACCTGGCGCATCGGAACAACCCGAGCCCCAGCGACAACCCGAGGCCT
>CAZQIK010000331.1:0-3167 GCA_964593085.1 uncultured Spirochaeta sp. | reverse complement strand
AGAGGTATTTCGTTTTTTTCGAACTGCCCGCCGACGCAAACGAGGAGTATAAACGTGCCGTGGAAATTAATCTTCTTTCTTCTTCTCATGGGATTGGTCGTGTTTTTCGCGGGGTTTAACCTGGGAAACGTTTCCGATATTTCCTTTGGTTTTCACACATTTCAAGATGTCCCGGTCTTTCTCAGTCTTGCCATTGCTTTTTTTGCTGGCGCCGCCGTCACATTGCCTTTTAGTTTCAGCAAGTACTTGAGCAAGAGGGCGCGTCCTCCGAAACAAAAGAAAGAGAGGAAGAGGAAAGGAAAAGCCCCGCATGCACCCACCGATAGTAGTCTGCCGACACTCCCGAACTAAGGACAAGATGAAGTTGCGGAGCCTGCGTGGCGTAGCATTAACCATTGTCTTTACAAGCGTAGCCTTTTCGTTGTCTGCGCAAACGCCCTCAAGCGAGCTGAGTTTCGCCAATGCACTCCAGCGCCTGGAGCGCCAACCGGAGCACCCGCAGTTCTTTGAACGACTGATCGATACTGCTCTGTTGGCCGAAAATCCGGGATTAGCCTCAGACATCCTTCTAAAACACCGTGATCGCGTTCAACGACCGCGGGAGCTGGCTGAGATCGACCTACTGTTAGGAAGGTTTGCACAGATCCGTTCCGATCTTACTAGTGCTATTGAGTACTATTCTGTTGCAGCAGAAGTGGATACGCCGTTTAAACCGCGAGCCTTAAGTGCGCTCGCTGCGTTGCAGTTGGAGATAGGGGAGTTGGAGGGAGCACTCAATAAGGCCGAAAAAGCTGCTGAACTTCTGGGTAGCACGAGAGCTGAAACCGACGAGTTGAGGGTATCGAGTAAAAGCACCTTAGATTTTTGGAGTCACGAGAAAAGTTGGGAGCGGACGTTGCTGACGCAGTCCTCGGCTTTGGTCGGCCTTGAACGTAGAGATCAGGCTCTTGAGCTGCTGAGAGCCACCACACGTGAAACGAGCCCCAGAGCAACACCTGCAGTACTGTTACGCCTTATAGAGCTGGCATCTGAACAAGAAGACGAAAACCTAGTATCAGACACATACGATAGGCTGGTGGAGGCATACCCCGACAGCCCTGAACGACGGCTGGCAGCGCGCTACCGAGAAAGCGGTACCGCAGGAGTGGTGGGCGCGGATCTGGTTGAGTATTTTCCCAGTCCTGCGCGTGTGCTCTCCGGGGGTAGCCCCGAGATCGCTACACGCCGAGCGCCCAGTGCAACCGATATCGACACGCCCGATGCTTCCACGGAACATAATGCATACGGTGTACAGACAGGATCATTCCGTGATGCGGAAAACGCGCAGTACATGGTGCAGGATCTACAGGAAAGAGACTTTCAAGCGCGTCAACGCAATCGCACTGTAGGCAACAACAAGTTTTATCAGGTGTATGTCCCTGTCGACGGGGGAGATCCCCAAGAATTGCTGGTGCAGCTTAAGGAACTCGGCTTTGAGGGCTTTCTTCTGTTTGAGTAGCGTCTACTCTTCGTCGTCTTCTTCATAAATCTCTATCTGCTCAAAGCGACGGGTACCACTACTTTCAAGGGAAATTAAGCCGTCGACCTTAAGACGAGCCGGTGTAAGCTCTATGCGCCGTATGGTGCGGTCGTCACTTTGTGTTTCGCTGTACTCAAATCGATAGGTCTCTTTATTCGTCACGAGCCCGTTCTGGTTAATCATTTGTAACTGTAAAACCGGTGAACCAAGTTCATACAGAGCAAACGCCCCATTCATCTCAGAACCGTTCTGTCGCATAGTGAACAGTGGCGACGCAAAGAATATTTCCTCGCCGCTGTCCGCGCGAAATAGTCCTTCCGGCACGCTCTCTATTCCACGCGCAACACTAGCTCCTCGATTAAGCAGACTCTCCTGTAAGCCTTGTGTAAGCCTTCTATAGGTACCGTCCCATATGTCGGTACCTTCCAAGTCCAGGCTAATGCTGTCTATGGAGGAGATAGCAATTGAGGCTTGTCGCCGCACCGTCTGAATTGACTCGTTACGAACATTTACCCATAAGCCCGGTCCGGTGCGGTACACTGTCTTGTAGGAATTCATCCACAGGTAGGACTCTTGCGTATCTCCGCGATAAAACACAATGCTCTCACGCACAGGATCAAAAAACACCAGTTCACCGTCGGCCGTAGGTCCTGACTCCCGAAACCAGGGGCCGGATAGAAAATCGTGAATTACGTCGGTCTCCGCATCGTACAATGCTTCCAGCTGTGCCTCTTCAATTCCGGTGCCGGGAATTTCCTCATCGGCGCCCACGATAAAATCCCCCCGACCGGGGTGGTAATAATAGGTGGTCTTTATCAGATCAAGTGGATTGTCACCCTCTTCGTTACGCTTGTACACAGCGACCGGGAAAGCAGCCCCCAAGGCTTGTGAGTTGTTGTAGGCATCAGAGCGTTCTGTTTCTTCAATCTCGATACTCGCATCTGCCACGACCGAGAGTATCGGCTCAAATTGCAACTGTGATCCGCTGGGGGAACTACTCCGGCGAAAAACATCAAGTGTCTGGTTTCCTCGGTTGTCGGTGCCAAAGGCAACGATTTCGGGATTTCGATCTCCGGTAATGTCTTTGTTGTAGACCGCAAAAGTCCGGATATTATTTGCACCCGTTACGCCTTCCCAAACAGGGACGTAACTTCCACGGATCCCGTCAAAAGCAGCCAGAAGAAGCCGTATGCGGTCACTCGAATCATCTCTCCCTTTATAGACAATAATCTGCTCGTCCATTTGATCCAGATCTAGATTGGCATTAATAATCTGCGACACCACGTAGTCTTGTGAAAGCGGCACCTTGGGTTGGGGTGTTTCTTCACGGTCTTGAATGCTCACCGCAGTGCGAGGCCGGTTTGAAAGTGAGATATCTCCTCCGGCAGCAGGGACTATGTACTGCGGCCCACCAACCGAATGCGTCTCGGTCCTCGCATCTCCACCCCGAAAACCAGCGGCTACCAAAAGTATTACTGCCGACAAACTAAAAACGCCAAGCGCCACCACTATGAAAATTTTTCGGAGGTCAAGCATAGGTCTAGTATGCAGGGAGAGGGCCTTCTTTGAAAAGCCCCTCTTGCAAGCGCGGTTTCGATAGGAGTTCGGAACACAGGTGCTTACGGCTTTGACAAAGCTCCGTGTTTTC
>CAZQIK010000330.1:1412-3172 GCA_964593085.1 uncultured Spirochaeta sp. | reverse complement strand
CACTGGATGCAGCTCGTTCATCCTGACGATAGACCGGCGGTACGGAGTCGCTACGAGACCGTTCTGCGGGGCGATGTAGAAGGAATAAGCAGCGAGTTTCGGATGCGGGCGCACGATGGCTCATGGCGCTGGATACACTCCTCAATTACTGTAGTCTCGCGCGACACCCATAACTCTGCCGTGGTCTACGTAGGGCGCGATATGGATGTAACTCACCGCAAAGAACTAGAGCTGCAGCTTGCCGCGGCCCGAGAGGCCGCCGAACGCCGGGCGGAAGAGGCCGAAACCCTGAGGCAGGTCGGCATAATTTTGGCCTCGGCCATGAGTGTCGAGGACGCCATTGAGGCGGTACTTGACCAGGCAAGCCGGGTAATACCTTACCAGAGTGCTGGCGTTTATATGGCGAAAGACGAGGTGGTACGTTTAGTTGGTGGAAGTGACGCGCCATGCGATATATCAGTAGACTTAGTATCTCAGGACGAGCATATTGGACGGCTCGATCTTTGCACGGATGGCGGCCACGTTCTTGACGAGCGGCAGATGGAGCTGTTGCATGCATTTGCAGATCAAGTGGCCGTTGCGTTACGGGCTTCCCGCCTGTATGACGAAACACTGGCGCTGGCCATGACAGACTCACTTACCGGCCTATCTACTCGGCGCGCTTTTGAGCACCTTGCTTCTCATCGCATCGCGCTGGCAAAGCGAAATGAAGCTCCGGTTGCAGTCATGATGATCGATATTGATTACTTCAAACAACTCAATGACTGTTACGGCCATGCCGCTGGCGACATAGTGTTGCAGGCGGTAGGTGAGGCGTTTCGAGAAACACTGCGTAAAAGCGATGAAGGCTGCCGCTTTGGTGGAGATGAGTTTTTGATCCTCCTGCCAGCAACGGACGTTGAGCAGGCCTTGCTCGTTGCAGAACGGTTGCGTGACTCGCTGCGGCGCCTTGCGCCGCTTGAGTTCGGCTCTCTTTCCGCTACAGCGCCAAACGGTGTGCCAAATACGCCTGATGCGCCGCAAGAGGTCAGCCTGAGCGTGGGTATTAGTTGTAAAAATCCGGGTGAGTACCGCAGTATAGTGGATTTTCTCGTGACCGCCGACCAGGCACTCTATGCCGCCAAACGAGATGGGCGCGACAGAATCTATGTCTTAGAAGGCTGTCCTGACCACGCAAGCTCAGGCTAGGTGGTCTGTCCGGGACACCTATAATGATGGCCGGGTACACCGGCTCTACGCCGCTGTACCGCGTGTCTTACCTAAAGTTCGGGTTCTGTGAAGCTCTTACATAGGTGGAGGCAAGTAGGCTGAGTAGGGCTCTGCCGGAGCTGGGGCCTTCTTGCGGTTGGGCTTAACTCCAAACTTTAAGAAGCGCAGAATTTCTTCTGGAGTTTCGAGACTCTGGAGTGCCAAACGCGACTCCGCGTCCTTAACCTTACCCGCCAAGGTAGAAAGTACCTGCACATGCGGTACTGCACGTCGTTGAGGGCTTGCAATGAGGAATACAATGCGGGTGGGTAGCTTGTCTTGGGAGCCCAAGCTAAGCCCTGTAGGTAACAGCCCAATGGCAATGGAAATCTCCTTAGTTCCCTTCGTACGTGCGTGGGGGAAAGCAATCCCGTCGCTCATTGCGGTACTAAATTCCTGCTCGCGCGCTAACACATCGTCCAACACTGTGTCGCGATCATGTATTCTTCCGGCCTTTGCTAAGACATCAACCAACTCGGTAATAACTGCCTTCTTACTCTTGCCCTTGAGCC
>CAZQIK010000330.1:0-1312 GCA_964593085.1 uncultured Spirochaeta sp. | reverse complement strand
GCTAAGACATCAACCAACTCGGTAATAACTGCCTTCTTACTCTTGCCCTTGAGCCGAGGGATAATGCAGCGCATATCGAGATATGGAGAAAGAACAAGGCCGGAAGTCTCAGGCTCGATACCGGTGAGTGTCCCGACATTAGAAGGGTCGGTAACCTCGGAGAGCCCGGCAATGGTCGTGCGAATTTGCACGAGGGTCTCGTGCATTAAGGTCCGGACATATCCCACATCTTCGGGATCCGAGGTGAATTCAAGGGTTGTCTCGTCATGCCGGAGGGAAAAAAACACTCGGTCTCGACGAAACTGGTAGGTTGGCGGCGTAGTGTGCATTCGGAAAAAGAAGAAATCCTCAGCTCGAACCGCGTCAATCACCGCCGAAGCAACAAGCCGAGTCACCTCGACATTGGGAAAATGAAAGGGTAGCGTCATTGGCTCCGCCCCGTGAACCGGTTCGCGGGTCCCGCGTTCCTTGCCTGATGTGAGTTTGCTATAGATCGGTGTGCCGACGAGGATAGAGAAGAGCACCATAAGCACGCCAATTCTAAAGACCGACTCATCCATGAGACCGGCAGCTAAGCCCACGGCTGCTATGACGAGGGCAGTTTCTTCGCGCGGCATGAGTCCAAACCCAATGCGTAGCACACCGCGGCGGTTGAAGTTTGCCCAAAACGCTGGGGTTGTTGTGCCAAAAAGTTTGAATATGCTGGAGAAGAAGGCTGCTGACAGGCCTAATATAAGAAACTGTGGATCGGCTAAGAGGCGGATATCAAACAGCATGCCGGTTACCACAAAGAGTATCGGCACAAAAAACGCATTGAGTGGGTGGAGTTGTTGTTGAATGACATAGGAGATGTCTGTTTTCGACAACGAAAGCCCTAATATATACGCACCGATAACGGCCGCAAGACCCATGGCCTCAAACGCACCGGAAAGTACAAGCGCAAGGGCCAACGCAAGCATAGAAAAGACGACCGGCGATTTAAATGACTTTAGAAAGCGGCTGAGGTAGCGAGCACCGAGGATAGCAACTACGCCAACTATAGCCCACAGTGCAAAGGCGCGGACGGTGAGTGTTGCTGCCTGCTCACGAAAGACCGCCTGTTCGCCACCTTCAAAGGCAGCTGCGGAGCCAAGTACAACCGCCAAGAGTAGAATTGCAATGCCACTCTGAAACATCGCCGAACCCATAACCGTAACGGCCTCCGGGGTGTCCATGCGGTGTTTTTCCGCTAGTAGCCGTGCTGGGATTCCAACCGATGCAGAAATGCTGAGTATTCCTAAGAGCAATGTGCCCGGCTCAAGGAGGCTCATAT
>CAZQIK010000329.1:0-3179 GCA_964593085.1 uncultured Spirochaeta sp. | reverse complement strand
AGCAAGATCTCCCAGTTTAATACTAACCTGCGACTGAACGGTACGTCTTGTATAAATCGGCCATAATGAAACGCCATCAATTTGGGGGCTTTCTCCCTGACTAAGGTAGCATTAGTGCTCTGTTAACGGGGCACCGGAAGCAGCATCGTGTGGCCAATCTTGGCCCAAAGGTAGCTCAAAGCGGAACGTAGTGCCTTCGGAGCAATCATAGGTGAATATGCCGCCAAGTTGCTGGCTGAGAGATTTCATGAGAACTAGTCCGAGTCCTTCATGCGCATCGTTTTCACGGACCTCCGGACCAACTCGATGCGAAGCTGCAACAAACTCACTCAAATCCGTGAGATAAACAGCTAGATCGACATTTTTGAAATCATCAGTGTAATCAAGCTGCTGATGTACCATTGCCATAGAAACGATGCGCTGTTCAGCTCCACGGAGTAATTCTTCTGCATCTTTTCCTTTCCGGTATTCTCCGGAAAGACGAAGAAGACTGGAGATGATCTGCATGTTGTTCTTCACACGATGATGTATTTCACGGAGTAGCACCTCCCGTTCTCTGAGCCGTCGATTGAGGTCTTCCGTGCGGTTCGCGATATCCATCTCTTGGCTTTGATTTGTGCGTCGCAGTTGTTCCTCGGCCTCCAGGGTCTGCACGCGCTGCAGATAAAGGAGAAGCGAGACAATACCTGCGGTTATTGTCATAGCAAGCACCTCGATGAATAACGTCATATCAGCGGCAAGAGGGTTTCCACGTCCGAGTGTCGATGCCACAGCGTACGCAACGAAAGCGCCCGCATAGACGACTGCAGACTCTTTCGGAGGAATCAAAAGCGTAGTCGAGACGAAGAATGCAACAATGAACAGTGTGTACGGTGTTTCCTGGAACGTCGCGAGTACAGCCGCCCATACAAGGAATGCCAGGGAGAAGACGAAAATGGCTTTTCGTGTTCTGCTGGCAGATCCGGAGAACTTCCAGCTCAACAGCCCGAATCCAGCAATCAAAGGAAGCACAGTAAGGTCAAAATAGAGATAGTAACGCTCTCCTCGTGGTAGGTAGTGCAGGAAGTCAACAACTAAAGAGCCACTAATCCAGAGAAACAGAACTCCCGATACTATCAGCGCCCTGCGTGAGTTGTCGGCAGCGGGATAATGCTCAGACATTTCGGTCGGAACCGGTGTGCCGTTCGTGCTCATAAAATTGAGTATATAACAACACAGTTGTTAATTCATGCATGCTCGATCATCCCGGCCCCGGCGTATAAATCATTTCGAATGTCCGATTTTTACAAGCTTTTACGGTGCCTATTGCCATACTCTGACGTCGGGTAAGCGCTACATCTTTGCCCGGCAGTTTAGAGCAGGGAGGAAATAATGCGAATGAGTAAATCGGCTCTGGTAATGTTGGGAGCTATTGCGTATCTCATGGTCGGATCGGCGGGTTGGCTTGCTGCCCAACCGAGCCCTGTGGCCAACTACGACGGAGCAGGCGGCACACCTGCACCCCTCGGATACGTAGTATGGACGGGGCAACCCGGTTTCGTGCCGCCAGGCCAGACGGCAACTATTGAAGATGGCAGTGGTGTCGAGCTCATAAGCCGCGCGGGAAGCTACACCGATAATAACGACGTTGACCTTGCGTCTGCAACCTTTTACCTGACGTTACGTCGGGGCTCTACTTTGCTTGCGCAGCACGCATTTTCCATGACGTCTTTCGCTGGGAATAACATCTGGCTCATTGGGGATCCAGGTCTGACCGAGCCGAATGGGAGTTTTTCGCCAGCGTTCTTGGAAGCAATGATGGGCTTAGGCGCTGGCAGGCATGAGCTTTCCGTTGGGCTCTACCTCGAGTACGGCGGATCTCTTGTGCACTTGAACCAAGGCACCGCCGTTTACGACGCCAGCGGCGGCACCAGCGCTCATCAGACCGTCCTTGCAAATCTCCGCAACGCCTCCGAGGCCTGGCAACAGAATGTAGAGACCGCGACCCAGGATTTTGAAGAGCAGTACGAGGCTGATCGAGCTGCCGAAGATGCGGCGCGCAACTTCACGGTCACCGTAAGAAACCGCAACAGCGGTAGGACGCGCTATCTCGTAGTTCTGAATCGCCGAACTCTTTCAGAGGAAGTTTTCAGCGTACAGCCGAGCTCTACTCGCTCCCTCCGACTTTCGCGGGCCGGATCCTACGATCTTCTGGTCTACGACCAGGACCAGACCGACGATGACGCAGTCAAGTTTGCTGAGATAGACGAATCCGATGCGGGCACGACACTTGCGGTGCAATAAGCAGCGTCGCCCGGTAGCCGAAGCGTACCTGGCTATCGTTGTGTCAACTAGTGAGGGTGGGGCTATCGAATTGTCCGATTTTTACAATGATTACCTGAAAAAAACGGTCATATTTCTACTATGAAGTGCAAGAACGTTTCGTGGATCATCGGTGTGTGCGTGGTTCTCTTAGGTGCAGCGCCGATGACCGCCCAAGAGGCACCCGACCTCAACCAGTACTACCGGTTCCCTTTTTCGTTGGGCTTTGGATATCGACCGCTGCAGCCGGTGGCTGCTCTCGATGGGGTGTATACAATCAACGAGTTGTCCGTTGAAATGCGTCGGCCATTTCGGAACTCTCCGGTGGTGCAGCCGTTGCTCCGTGGCGGGGCCGTGAGCTTTGACAGTCAAGACGAGCAGTTTCCAGACCGGCGAGATCATACCGACCTATTTGGCGAACTTGGTGTTGGGTTGTCGTGGAAAACGTCGAAAGCATTTGAACTGGGAGCCTCGGTTGCTGCGGGCGCCGCCTATAGTCAGTTTCCAAACCTCGTGGAGGACGACTCGGGGTCAGCTGTTGGACGAGCGACGATAAATGGGCGGGGAAGCGCCGGTTTGGACGTGGTGTTAAACCCCACCTTTAATCTTAGTGTCAGAGTGGAACCAGCGCTGCGGTACACCTACAATCTCGGTGAGATTCTTGACGAATATGGCGCGTTTTCTGAGTATGACGGCCCTTACTTTGGTGTCGGGGTGGGGGTCGCATATAGATTCGGTACCGATCCGGATGCCCCCGAGGCAGAGATCCGGGCAATCCGGTTTGGCGAGGTGCAGATGCCTGCGGTGTTTGCGGCAATGCAAAGCGTCTACGTCACACAACCGATCACCACGGTTCCGCTCACCAACACTACCGAGAC
>CAZQIK010000328.1:1613-3189 GCA_964593085.1 uncultured Spirochaeta sp. | reverse complement strand
TCGTAGTAGTTGCAGGGTGCACCACGCTCCCCGAGCCCGCGTCGGTGGATGACACCCTGCTCGTAGTCGACGTCCGTCGCCAACCGGAACCAAGCAGTACCGCTACGAGCTCTGTGTCTGAAAGCCCCGCTACGTCGTCAGCGACAGAAAAATTGGATGTAGTGTACCGGAATTGACCCGTACTGATCAGGTTGATGAATACAAGGTTTGTATCTAAGCTTAGCGTATGGCTGAAAACACCAGTACGGTAAACATATCGTTCCGCCAAGACCTGCTCAAGCAGATCGATGAGGTGGCACGCACCGAGTCGCGCTCGCGCTCGGAGCTTGTTCGAGAAGCCCCTGCGGTTCGCGCTGAACGAAAGCAACCTGGTTCGTGACCGTCACCGTAGACACCAACGTCCTCGTGTCCGGCGTTTTCTTTGGTGGCATTCCTGGCAAGATCGTGACGGCCGCGCGTGCAACGATAGCGTACCCAGGCAAACGCCATCTACCGTGTCCATGAGCGCGCACTACAGACTCTGAATCCCTTCCAGATCACCCGATATATGTGTTTTTTGGGACCACTCGGAATACAGACGCTGGTAGGCAACCGAGCAGATCTCGATGTCCATTGTGTAGTCTCCAAAGCGGGTGATGTTCCCCGTCAGGAGAGAACTGCCCAAAAGCGCGTGGGACGGTAGGATACCGTCGTGGTTGGGGCGTGAGCCGCCGATCAGAACCTGTGCATAGAGCAGGTTGCAACCGAGATGCTTGCTGAGGGCTTGGCTGGAGAATTATGCCACCCCGGAGTTTATGAACTGCCGTAAGCACTCCGGCAAGCACTCCGGGGCCCACTACGCGAATAAAAAATGAACAATCACCTCTATGGTGTAGGGTTTTATCCGCACCGCCATTCCTACCACGCTCAGGCTACAGGATACCGGTGAATGACCGTGTCCGGTGTCAGGATCGTGGCGTCGTGGTTGAGTGCGGTGGCGATCAATAGCCTGTCGAAGGGATCTGCGTGATGCAACGGGAGTTCACTCGCTCCGCGCACATCCAGACGAACGTACAGGTGTCCAGACGTACCTTCACAATCCCCATTCCTTCAGCTCGTCCTGAGTCAGCGGAGCAAATGCATCGTCGGCGTCTTGAACCGGGTTGGAGGTAACGGTTCCGATCTTTGGCCTTGAAGACACGTCGCTCCCGACAGCGATCAGTTCCGCTACGGGTATCTTGCCGTTTAGGATCATCCCTGTTTCACCGGCCTGTACTTCGCGGATGAGTTGGGAAAGGTGAGTTTTTGCCTGATGTGTTGCGAACTGTCTCATGCGTTTATAATAGGACTAAGTCATGACTTAGTCAAAACTTGAGTGGTGGTGCTCACTCAACAATACTGATCGGAGTGAGCCGCCAACCACTCATCAAGCTTTGGATAACAGAAAGACTTCAGGAAGAGCGCTGGGTGCGAGACCGAGCGCAGATGATTCTCGACGGTGAGGAGTGCGGTCTGGCAAAAGGACTCGATCAAGGACAAATATAGGAACGTCGTGCAACCGTCGCCAAGATGCTTGCAAAAGGCATGGACGAACAAC
>CAZQIK010000328.1:0-1513 GCA_964593085.1 uncultured Spirochaeta sp. | reverse complement strand
TAGGAACGTCGTGCAACCGTCGCCAAGATGCTTGCAAAAGGCATGGACGAACAACCATTCTAGAAGTTACCGGACTCAGCACCGTAGAGCCTGCGGAACTAAAACAAGCCTACGAGCGCACCAGCGATTTTTGGGAAAGGCTCCATGGCACACCTGAGGATTTTCAACAAGACCGGGTGCTTATCTCTAGGTAGCGGACGGGTGGTCATGAATAGATCAGCCCGACACCCTGTTTCTTCTCTATATTGATGCAGAGACCCTTAGAAAGGTTGAAAACGCAGCCAGTCGGAGGAATCTCTCAATTTCGGAATGGGTTGCCGAACAGATCCGGACAAAGGTCGAACCTGTTTACCATGAAGGATTTGAGACCCTCTTCGGTTGCGTAGAGGATGATAGTTTTGAGCGCCCCTCGCAGCTGGTATTTGATCAGGACTCAACCAGAGAGTCGTTGTAGTGTATTTTTAAGACTCAAACACATGTATGTATCTACCTCCTCAACGGCAGCTACGTCATGCACCGACCGCCCTTTTACACCCGAACCAACCAAAACTGTTGTGAGCTCTGTGTCCGAGAGCCCCCGCGTACCCGAGGCTGCCATTCTCTCCCGAGGGCGACCATCCGCTTGGTTTGTTAGTCCATTTGCCGGGTGCATCACTGAGCCAGCTATTTAAATCGAAAAAAGGGGTGCCGCCCGCTGGCAGACACCCCGTATTTGCTGGTGCACTCGATTATTCGGGGAGAATAACCTCGTCTATCACGTGGATGACCCCGTTCGTTGCAAGCACGTCAACACCGACTACGGTGGCAGAATCGTTCAGCTTCACCATGCCGTCGTCGATACTAATCTGGATCGTCTGGCCCTGCACGGTTGGCGCCTCGTCGAGGCCTATGACGTCACCGGAAAATACACGCCCTGGGGCGACGTGGTAGGTCAGTATGTTGGTGAGCGCCGGAATGTCGTCAAGCAGCGCTTCTACGGTACCTGCCGGGAGCTTAGCAAACGCCTCATCGGTCGGGGCAAACACGGTGAACGGGCCCTCTCCCTGAAGCGTTTCAATGAGTCCTGCGGCCGTGAGAGCGGTGGCGAGGGTGTTGAAAGAACCGGCGTTCACCGCGACCTCAATGATATCGTTCTGCGGCGGGAGCAAAACGGTGTCGATGACGTGGATGACGCCGTTCGAACCGAAAACATCCGCCTGCGTTACAGATGCGTCATTGATGCTCACACCATCGGCGCTTCCAACTACCACCGGCTGACCTTGAAGGGTCTCGGCGTTGCTGAGCGTCACCACCTCGTCGGCGCTCACAGCCCCGGCAACAACATGGTACGTCAATATGCTGGTGAGCGTAGGGATATCTTCCAGGAGCGCATCTACGGTGCCTGCTGGCAGTTGAGCAAACGCCTCATCAGTTGGGGCGAAAACCGTGAAAGGGCCGTCTCCGCTCAAGGTGCCTACCAGGTCTGCGGCTTGCAAGGCAGCGACCAGCGTGGTGAATCGTCCGTCTTCCACCG
>CAZQIK010000327.1:0-3194 GCA_964593085.1 uncultured Spirochaeta sp. | reverse complement strand
ACCTTGACCTTGAAACTCGCAACTGGCTACTGGAGTATTTACTGGCCTACCGTGGCGGGGTCTTGCTTGTATCGCATGACCGTTTTTTCTTAGATGCCTGGGCAACCGAGGTAGTTGAGCTTTTTGGGGCAGGACTGAAGCGGTATAAGGGAAACTACACCCGCTATGAGCACAGGCGAGCCGAGGATCTACAGCAATTAACCGCAGATTACGAGCGGCAACAAGACCAGATTCGTAAACTTGAAAATTTTATAGCGCGGTTTCGCTACAACGCTTCTAAGGCCAAGCTGGTTCAGAGTCGCGTAAAAGAACTGGAACGCATAACGCCTATTGAACTTCCAGAAGGTTTCCGACCCATTAAACTCCGGCTCCCGGCGCCGCCTCGCAGTGGAAGCCCGGTGGTGGAACTGTCTAACATCGCTCGCAGCTACAAGAGTGAGAACGGCTCGGAGCTGCGGGTGATCGAGAGCCTCAACCTTGCGTTTGAGCGTGGTGAAAAGGTCGCGTTGGTAGGCCCTAACGGGGCGGGCAAGTCTACCCTCATGCGTATTCTTGCCCATCGTGATCAAGGCTATAGCGGCTCGCTTGCATGGGGCAAAGATGTGCACATCGGTTTTTTTTCTGAGGACCTGTTGGACGAGCTCGAACCTGAGGATACTGTCCTGAGTATCATTGAAGCGGCGGCACCTACCGAGGTTCAGCCCGCGGTACGTGATTTATTGGGTGCTTTTTTATTTAAGGGTGACGATATCTTCAAGCCTTTTGGCGTTCTTAGTGGAGGCGAGCGGACTCGCTTGGCAATGCTCCGTATGTTGCTCCGCCCGATTAACCTATTGGTTCTCGATGAGCCGACAAACCATCTGGATCTCGTCTCGAAAGATGTGCTTCTTCAAGCGCTTCGCGACTACAGCGGCACGGTAGTGTTTGTATCGCACGACCGACACTTCCTTGAAAGCCTTGCCGGTCGTGTCGTCGCGCTTGAGCCGCGACCAAATAAAGCGGCAGAGGTTAAAAATTATCCGGGGCCCTACTCTTACTATCAGCAGCGACGAGAGGCGGAGTTGAGTGTCTTAACCGATACGGCAAGCGGCGGAGGTTCGGCCGGAGATAAAGGTGAGCGCACTGCTGTTTCCACCGAATCCAAGTCGGATGGCGGCACGGCCGCCAGCAAATACCAGCGTCAAAAATTTGAAAAGGCGGAGCTACGAAAGTTAGAACGCACCGCAGAGACAACTCTCGCACAACTTGACCAACTTGAGAAGGAACGTGAACAACTTGAGTCGCAACTATCTGAGCCTGAAATCTATACCGACGGTGAGGCGGTCAAAGATATTCGCGCGGCAATGCAGAGAAATGAAACTCAGCAGCTTGACCTTACCGAACAATGGGAACATGCGGAGAACGCTGCGGCCGAGTTGCGCACTGAGTTGGGTCTGTAGACCAATCTGGGGTAGCCGCATAGGCAGACTCATAAGTATAGTAGATGAGTTATGCAAATAGCTTCATGGAACGTTAATGGCATTCGGGCATGTGCAAAAAAGGGCTTCTTTGATTGGCTTAGCCATACAAGTCCAGATATTGCGTGCCTCCAGGAAACTCGTGCCGAACCCACACAACTTGCAGATGAAGAGCTGCAACCACCGGGGTATCTGTCTTACTGGCAGAGTGCCGAGAAGAAAGGATATAGCGGCGTTGCTCTGTACAGCAAGCACGAACCGAGTGCCGTTCGGACCTTAGGCCTTTCCGAGTTCGATATTGAAGGACGGGTGTTGCTATTGGAGTTTGACTCTTTGGTTGTCGGGAGTGCCTACTTTCCAAACAGTCAGGAAGGCGGAAAGCGCCTTGCCTACAAGCTAAAATTCTGCGATGCCCTCATGTCTGAGCTTAATAGTTTAGTTGCGGCTGGAAAGGATGTAATTCTGGCCGGAGATTACAACATTGCGCACCAACCCAAAGATCTATCCCGGCCAGCCGAAAACGAAAATAGTGCGGGATACTTGCCGGAAGAGCGCGCATGGATGACCACGTTTCTTGATGCCGGGTACATCGACACCTTCCGGCAGTTTGACACATCTCCCGGACGCTATACCTGGTGGAGTTATCGCGGCGGTGCCAGGAACCGGAATGTAGGTTGGAGAATTGACTACCACTGCGTAAATGAGCGACTGAGCAACAGGTTGGAGTCCGCACACATTCAGGCCGACGTGCACGGCTCGGACCACTGCCCCATACTTTTGAACGTCAAGCCATAGGAGTTGACCCGTATTTTATGAGCAGCCAAGATGAACAGCTTATCCCTTTATTTCCTCTCCCTTTGGTTTTATTCCCTTACATGCCGCTCCCGCTGCATATTTTTGAGCCCCGGTATCGTAACATGATCGATAGCTGCATGGAGAAAAAGCGGCCCTTTGGGCTCATACGAGCCGGGACTCAAGGCACATCCTCGGCCGGGTGCTTGGCCGAAATACGGACAGTCATACAACGTTTTGAGGATGGTCGCTTTGACATTCTAAGTTTCGGCTTACAGCGTTTTTCAGTTCTGAGCCTTGATACCAGCAAAGAGTATCTACAAGCAGAGGTGCGCCCATTTCGTGATGCCGCGCAGGACCAGTTCGCAATAGCACCGGACCTGCGCACAATGGCCATAGAACTCTTCATAAAGTTTGCAAAACTCAACGGACGCAGAGTGTCGGAGCCAGATCTCACAAAAATGCCGGACGAAGAGCTTTCATTTATGCTGTGTCACGGTGAACTTTTTTCTCTATCCGAAAAGCAGGAACTGCTTGAGCTACGCGACACACAACAGCGGATAGATCGGTGCACCGCAAGATTGACCGACGGGATTGACCAACGAGTGAAGCTCTCACGGGTTGAGCAACATTTAAAAGGCCCGAGTATTAAAGAGTTACAAAGGCTGCTGAACTGAATTGCAGTACTCTCTTCACGTTTCGGTACTCTCCTCAAAGCGCAGCGCACGAGAATTAATGCAGTAACGGAGTCCGGTCGGTTGAGGTCCGTCGGGAAAGACGTGCCCAAGATGAGCGTCACAACATGCGCAGAGCACCTCGGTGCGGCTCATACCGTGACTATAATCGGTACGCTCCGATACTGTTCCTGCTTGACTGGGCTGATAGTAACTCGGCCAGCCACTACCGGAATCATACTTGTGGTCTGAACTAAATACAACTTCACCA